>CAYOHX010000001.1:0-130113 GCA_964403875.1 uncultured Anaerolinea sp.
TGAGAGCGGCTTCACCGCTCTCACCCCCGAAAATACGGAATCTACTACAGCAACTCCCAGACACCGATTTTATTATGTTATAATACAACCATTGGATTAGCAAGGAAGTATTGGATGACAGACAGCAACCTGTAAACTTGATGGAATAAGCGTCGCCACTCTTTCAGAGGATTTTTTACATTCCCATACCGAGAGCAGCCGCTCTCGGTATTTCTTTTTCACAGGTTGCTTATGTTGGCAGTATCAAACGTTTCAAAATCATTCGGCGTCAAAACCGTCTTACAGAACCTCTCATTCACCGTCAAACCCGGTTCTCGGACAGCCCTTGTCGGGCCCAATGGCTGCGGCAAGTCCACCCTTTTACGCATTCTCGTACGTGAAGAAACTCCTGATTCCGGTTCTGTCCGCTCCACCCCCGCCTCTCTAACGATCGGATACCTTCCCCAGGGCTTGGCTTTCTCTGATACAAGCACAATCGGCGAGTATCTCAGCAATCATTACACCGACTCTGCCGTCCTAAGTACACAGCTCGCGGAACTCGCCAGCCAGCTTACGATCGCGAATCCACCAGATGGTCTTTTAGATCATTATGATCTCCTCCTGCAGCAAATCGAATCCGCTGCGCAGGACGAACATCGTATGCTGGCCATCTTGTCTGGCCTCGGTCTTGATCGCTTTCCTACCAGTACCCCGCTCAAACATCTATCGGGTGGGCAAAAGACGCGCCTGGCCCTCGCTGGGGTGTTATTATCGAACCCTCAATTCTTGATCTTTGACGAGCCGACCAACCATCTGGATATTGAGATGTTGGAATGGCTTGAAGGTTGGCTTCAAAACCTCGCCACACCGATGCTCATCGTCTCGCATGATCGTGCGTTCCTGGACAATGTCGCCACCTCAATTTTAGAGTTGGACCCTCTTACTCGCTCGGTTCGTGAATATCTCGGGAATTACACGGATTACTTGGACCAAAAAGCCGCGGAGCAAGCTCACCAGTGGCAAATGTACCTCGATCAGCAAGGTGAGATCGCCCGATTACAAGGCGCGGCTGCCCACATGCGGGGACTGGCAAAGTTCAAGAAAGGCGGAAAAGCAGATAGTGGCGACAAATTCGCCAAAGGTTTCTTTGCCAACCGTTCTTTGGGCACCGTCGGGCGGGCCAAGCATATCGAAGCCCGAATCGACCGCCTTCTGACAGAAGATCGGGTCGACAAACCTCGCCAAACCTGGCAAATGAAAGTCGAATTCGGCCCAACCACCCCTACGGGTAGAGATGTCGTGATCCTTGAGGACGCGGTCATTGGCTATCCCGGCACCCCGCCCCTCCTCTCTGGCGTCAACGCGGTTGTTAAATATGGGCAACGCATTGCCCTCATCGGCTCCAATGGAATCGGAAAAACGACCCTCCTTCGGGCCATTACCGGTCAGATCCCACCGCTAAGTGGCGTAGTCCGCCTGGGCTCGAATGTGCATATCGGTTACATGGCGCAAGAACACGAAAACCTGGATTTCCAGGTCGACGCGCTTACCTCACTCGCCCGCAT
Source organism: uncultured Anaerolinea sp. (assembly GCA_964403875.1). GTDB lineage: Bacteria > Chloroflexota > Anaerolineae > Anaerolineales > Anaerolineaceae > Anaerolinea. Next base: position 1,545 of record CAYOHX010000001.1, read on the forward strand.
TAGTCCTCTCCCCGAAACCGATTTGCGCTCCTTCCTTTCCAAATATTTATTCAAAGGGGATGACGTGTTCACGCCAATTGAACGGATGTCGTATGGAGAGCGTTCTCGTTTATCATTAGCGCTGCTTGTAGCTCGAGGCTGCAATTTCCTGATGCTTGACGAACCAATTAATCACCTCGACATTCCTGCGCGAATTCGGTTCGAAGAATCGCTTAAGAATTTTGACGGCGCTGTCCTTGCCGTTGTTCACGACCGCTATTTCATCTCAAACTTCGCCTCGTCGATTTGGGAAATACGAGAACAAAATCTTCATCCAATCGCGTAGATCAGAAAGCCAATTCCAAAACCTCGATCAATTCATCGTGCGTCAAGGAGATGGGATTGGCTTTCATGCTACTTGCAGCCGCCGCCTGCCCAACGATTTCTTCAAAATGATCCTCAAGAACCCCCACCTCTTTTAGCCGTGGAATCTCGAGTGTCGCACAGGTTCCATCCAACCAATTCACCAAATCTTCAGAGGCAGCCTCGGGCTTCCCAATCAGCAATCGAGCTGCCTCTTGGTACTTGTTCAGTCCAGGTCCACCCGGATCGCGCTCTCGCAACGCTCGAACGTTCGCCCGGACGACCGCCGGCAAAAGACGAGCACAAAGGACTCCATGTGCCAACGGATAACGCCCCCCCAGTGGGCCAGCAAACCCATGAACCGCTCCTAGACCCGCGTTCGCCAAAGCCAATCCCCCCATCAAGCTGACCAGGCTCATCTTTTCTCTCGCCACCCGATCGTTCCCATCCCTAAACGCCGCCTTCAATGCCTGGCCAACTACTGCCAAACCAGTTCGGCAGTACGCGTCTGTCATCGGATTAGCCTTCACTGAAACGAATGGTTCCAACACCTGCGCCATCGCATCCATCCCGGTGCTGGCTGTCACGCCCGGCGGAGTTGTTAACGTGAGATCGGGGTCTACCAAAGCCAAACAAGGAAGCATACTCGGATGCCGAAGGCTGACTTTCACCGCCTTTGTGGGCACGCCAATCACTGCGTTCCGTGTCACTTCGCTTCCCGTACCAGCCGTGGTCGGAATTGCCACAACACCCAAGGCGGGCGTATCAAGGGGCTTTCCAGCGCCTACCACTTCCAGGTAATCCATCATCTCTCCACGGTTAACGGCCAGTGCCGCGATCGCCTTCGCCGTGTCAATAACGCTCCCGCCCCCCACCCCAATCAGCCGTTCTATTGCATTCTTGCGGGCCAAAAGAACACCTTCTTGAATTACATGGATCGTAGGCTCACCTATTACTTCGAATTCGATCCATTCTATGTGCCGGGTTTTCAACATCTCATGAATTTTTGACAGGTCAACGCCTTTCGAACCGCGCACTAGCAGCACCCGCCGAATCCCATCCAGCTCCTGCGCCTTACTTAGCTGCGAAATAGACCCCGAACCAAACACAACCCGTCGGCTAGTTGCAAATTCAAAGTTCACTGTGCACCTCTCGTAGGTCAGCCATTTACCTGCACATCGCTGTTCATGAAACAAACGCGGGCATTACCACGCCTATTCTCAAAAAGCTTACCAACCCATTTCCTAAACGACCCATATTTTGCATTATAATTCCCGTTTAGCGCTTTAACAAAATCTGGCAATTCCTGGGTTACCGGGGTGCGTTCCGCATTTTGGGAACAAAAAAGGGCAATCGATCGTCTGGATAAAGGCGAATAAACATAGTTTGGAGGAAACATGAAATCCACTGCTTTCGTAAAGCACCTGACCTTTTTCGTAGTGACAGCGATGCTTTTAGCGTCCTGCACAACCGCTCAACCGACACAGGCTCCCCAACCAACCGTTGATACTGAAGCCACCCTGAGTGTCGTTCGCACTGAGGCTGCCGCCACCGTAGAAGCGCAACTTGCTTCTCAACCGACCGCCACCCAGTTACCCACGGCCACTCAGCCGCCGGCCACCGCTACCGAAGCACCGACAGCAACGCTCGAGGTGCTCCCCACGGCCACCCTGCCCCCAGCACCCACAGCCGTACCCACGAAAACTGCGGCTCCTGGCGGCGGCGTAATCGCTCCTACATGGACCGCCAGCCCCGCTCCGTATCAATGCACGATCACCTCATCTGCTCCCGCTTCTGGCGCTACTTTTGCGCCCAATGCCGACTTTGATGGCCGCTGGACCCTCAAAAACTCTGGCAACCAGGCCTGGATGAACTATGACATCGATTACCGTTGGGCCGAAACCGGCGCCACCCTGCATACGGGCGCTGCTGTCTTTGACCTGCCCTCCAATGTACAGCCAGGTGAGTCGGTTGATATCGTCGTCGATATGAAAGCACCCGACACCGTCGGCAGCTACACCACTACCTGGGTGTTAGCCAAAGGCAGCCAGGTGCTTTGCACCATGGTCGTCAAGATAGAAGTTAAGACTCCGTAATCCACAACCTGCTCAAAGTTCAAAGGCTCTCGCCCTGCTGGCGAGGGCCTTTCTTTTCTTCTGTTCTATGGTAGGATAAGCCCCATGTCCGATCTTTCCCCCACATTCTACATTGGGAAATTACCGGTTTACGGGCAACGAATCCTCGCGCCCATGGACGGCATCTCCACCTACCCATTCCGCTCTCTAACGCGAGAGTTAGGGTCTGCTCTCAGCTACTCTGAATTCATCAGTGCCAATGATGTGATCCACCCACCCCCGAATATCGAAAACCATCTGCTTTTTAACGAAGCCGAACGCCCAATGGTTTACCAACTTCTCGATCATGATCCAGTGCGTCTTTTGAACGCCGCCCTTCGCCTTGCGGAACGCCAGCCCGATCTGATCGATCTCAACCTCGGTTGCCCTGCCCGGCAAGTTACCTCACACGGCGCAGGCGCAGCCTTACTAAAAGAGCCCGATAAAGTTTCGGCCATCATCACCAGCCTGGTTCGCGCGCTTCCTTTTCCGGTCACCGCGAAAATCCGTCTTGGCTGGGACGAAACATCACGGAACCACGTTGACATTGCCCGCCGCCTCGAAGATGCGGGAGCGGCCATGATCGCTGTTCATGGGCGCACGCGCGCCCAGGGTTACACCGGCAGCGTTGATTGGGACGCCATAGCCGAAGTAAAAGCCTCAGTTCAGATTCCGGTCATTGCCAATGGCAACATTTGCACAGTGGCTGAAATTCACCAAATCCTGGCACACACGCATTGCGAGGCGGTCATGATTGGCCGGCGTGCCATCGGTAATCCATGGATCTTCTCCGAGCGCGACCGGGAAGAGGTGCCCATGCAGGAGGCAGTTGCCTGGCTACACGAGTTGTTGCGCCGATTGGTGGATCACTACCTTGTTCCCGTGGGAGTCTTTCGATTTCGCCGGTATCTGGTTGAAATCACCAAACCTTCACCTCTCCCCATCCAACTCCGCGAACAACTCCTGACTTCTCAAGACCCTCAAGTAGTTCATACACTCCTCGATCAAATTCCCATGAGTTGAACTCCTGTCTCTCGCAACTGGACAGGAAACGAACTTCATTCTACAATCAACGCAACCACACATAGTTTGTGGCCTTCCGTTCCCAAGAAAGTCATCCTATTCATCAACAGAGGCACGATGAAAACCGAAAAGAAGCATTCCGGTCGCACCCTCTTCGCCCTTGGCCTCGGTTACTTGATTGACCAGGGCGAAAGCCAATCGATGGGAGTAATGTCTGCCGTCATTCAGGCCATCTGGGGCGTCAGTTACCAGATGATCGGAATCATGGAAACGCTGCGCAATATTGCCCAAACGGTTAGCGCTCCCTTTTGGGGATATGTCGCGGACAAGTATTCTCGCAAGAAAGTCTTAGTCTTTGGTACAGGGGTTTGGGGCATCTGGACAGTTTTAGTCGGTCTGGTCCCCGATTTCACCAGTATGTTGATCGTACGCGCCATCTCTGCCCTCGGCCTGGGCTGCCTGATGCCCGCCACCTTCTCCTTGTTAGGCGACCACTTCGCCCAAGAAAAGCGCGGACGTGCCCTCGGTGTCATCGGACTGGTCGGGTTAATGGGAACTGTCGTGGGTGTTCTGGCTTTAGGATTTGTCGCCACCCCGGAGCTTTGGCGATGGGGTTTCATTGGCCTTGGCATCGCCAGCATGGTCAGCGGCTTGCTCATCTGGTTGTTGGTTGTAGAACCACCCCGTGGCGCAGCCGAGCCCGAGCTGGCCGGCTTGATCACCCACGAAGACGATAAACGTTACGCCATCAAGTGGAAGGACATGTTCGCCACGTTGAAAATCCCAACGATCTGGGCGGCGATCCTACAGGGCATCACTGGTTCCATGCCGTGGGTCGTCATGGGAGTCTACTTCATCAACTGGATGGTGACCGAGCTTGGCTACAATAACGCGATCTCTTTTGACGATCCCAAAGGTAGCGCGCCGATCGTTTTTGCCACCATCGTGGTTGGCGCAGCCATTAGCAACCTCATGGGTGGCTTTATCGGGGACTATGCCGAAAAAATTAGCTGGAAATATGGCCGCACTGTGATTGGGCAATTCTCGGTCTTTGCCGGCGTCCCACTCATGTACTGGCTGATTACCGGCGCCGAAAAAATGAACTTTATCCAAATGGTCTCGCTTGCAATGGTCACGGCCTTACTCATCGGCTGGCCTGGAAGAGGGGCGAAAGAACCCATGATGCAAGCCGTCGTATCCCCCGAGATGCGTTCCAGCGCTTATTCAGTGGTTAACTTAATTGAAGGTGGCCTCTCCGCCTTCTCCAGTCTCATAGCTGGCGCCCTCGCGGACCGCATCGGCCTGACCAATGCCCTCGTTTGGACCATTCCCTTCCCCTGGATCATTTGCGGCATCTTCTTCACGATTTTCTACTTCACGTATCCTCGCGATGCCGAACGAGTCCGGAAACAAATGGCGGAACGCCGCGAAGAGCTTTTAAAGCTTCACGGCTCCCGGTCATGACTTCCTGGAAACTAGCCATAGGCCGACCAACAAGAGGACCAGCCCGCTCCCATCGAATCCAATAAACCGTAGGGCGGTATCTCTGAGCGTCCAATGTTCCGGCGGCAGTGAACTCAACAACACGGTCTCACCAACAACTCCAATGGCTTGCATGATGATCGCCTCAATCAGGCTGCCTCGGCGGAGAATTGGGTCACGAACAGCAAACGCATAAGGCACATTCCACATCAGGAACAATAACCCCATTCCCTGCACCATCATTTTGCCAGGAATTCCCGCCAATTCAAAACTCCCCACATAAGGGGCCGGTGTTAGCAGGAACACAAGCGCGCACTGAACATTGAAGAATAGCACGACACCAATCAGAAATCGCGCCAACCATTTTCTCTGCGCGAACGAAATTCGGGGTTCCATCACCGCATTTCGGCACGGTACAAATCTAATGTCTCAACGGCGTGTCGCAAATGAGGGATAACAATGCTGCCCCCAACCACCAGCGCCACATTAAACGCCTCGTATAACTCCTCGTCCTTCCAACCCGCGTCCACGCACTGTAAAACATGATAATCAATACAATCGTTGCAGCGTAAAACCATCGAAGCCACCAGTCCAAGCAACTCCTTAGTACGCCCATCCAGCGCTCCATCGTGATAAGCGTTGGTGTCCAAGTTAAAGAATCGCTTGATTCCTAGATGATCAATCTGAGCTATCCGCTCGTTCATTCGCCCACGATAAGATCGAAACTCACTCAAACGGTCCATGATTCCTCCCGGGTTAAATAAATAGTATTGTAACTCAAGAACAGGCTTGACGGTTCTGCCCCAACAAGATAAAATTCACCTTCGCGCCGCCAAGCCAGACAAACCTGCGCCTCTCCTGTCCAGGCTTTCCGGTGCGTGCAAAACCCAAACTCCCCCAAAGAGAAGGTAACCTTCGAACAAGGTGAGAGGCTCTTAAAGGAAAACAGTCATGGAAAAAAATCTCCTCAAAGCCACCCGCCGGACAGTAACCGGCAAACAGGTGAGCACGCTTCGTCGCCAGGGTCAGCTTCCCGCCGTCATGTATGGCCACGGTATTGACCCAATCGCCATCTCTCTTGATGCGCACAGCGCAAGCCTCGCCCTCACGGGCCTTTCCTCCTCCACGCTCGTGAACATTGAGCTGGAAGGTCAGGTGAAAGCCGCGCTCGTCCGCGAAAAACAGCGCGACCCGGTAAAGCGCACTCTGGTGCATGTCGATTTCCAGGTCGTTTCGATGACCGAAAAGATCCGCACCAAGGTTTCGATTGTGTTGGATGGCGTCGCACCCGCGGTGAAAGATTTCAACGGCGTGGTTGTCACCAATGTTTCTGATATCGAAGTGGAAGCCCTGCCCAATGATCTCCCCGAGCACATCCTTGTAGACATCTCTGGCTTGACCGGAATCGGTGATGCGATCCACGTTAAGGACCTGAACATTGGTAAGGGTGTCCACCTGTTCGCCGATCCCGAAGAAGTGGTCGTAGTGATCTCCGGTGTCAAAGAAGAAACCGAAACCGAGGTCGTCGACGAAACCGCCGAACCCGAGGTTATCGAGCGTGGCAAGAAAGAAGAAGAGGACTTCTAATCTCTTCGTGTTAATCACTCTAGAGGGAAGCGCGGCATCGCGTTTCCCTCTTTCTTTTCCAACCGCTTACAATAAATGAATTGCCTTCAAGAATTGCCAGACCATCCTGGCGGTCGCCCCCCAAAGTAGCTCGCCTTCGTAAGGCTCGTAAAACAACACCATTTCCTGTGAACCGTTTGAGCGGGTATACAATCTCTCATGAAAATTCCCCGGATTGGCCAACCAATCTACCGGGATTGTAAAAATTCGTTCAACTTCATCGGGGTTAGGTGAAAAATCAGGTGGTTGATCAACCCACCCCACCACGGGTGAGATTCGCCATCCTGTAACCGTATGCATGTCCGGGAGGCGGCCCAAAATTTCGACCGCGTCTGAATCCAGCCCAATTTCTTCACGCGCTTCCCGGAGCGCGGTTGCCGCTTCGGACTCGTCTTCTGGTTCCGCCATACCCCCAGGAAAAGAAACTTGCCCCTTATGTGTCTCTACCCGGTCTGTTCTCCTCGTAAAGACGATCTCTTGGCTCTTCTCGTTTTGAACCACCAGGAGTAATACGGCTGCCCGCCTGTAACCATCATTTGATCCGTAATCAATAGCGACGTGCTGATAGGATCTGATCCGGCGGCGTATTTCATTCGGGTCTATCATCTGTCACACGCTCCACCCGTTAAACAGCCCAGGTGTCACCATCGATTTCGTCTTCACCCAACTCAATCCCCGCCTCTTCTAAGAGCTTTCCATCAATCGTCTCGTCAAGTTTAACCGGCCTCGCAAAGATCAAGAAACCCGTGTGAGCCACCATCCGATCCGTAGGTCTGAAACGAGCCGGCTCTGATTTATAGAACCGCAACAGCACCTCGCAAGTATCAATAAAAGCAAATTTCTCGGCCTTGAGCTCGGTTAACAACCGAACCACCTGGTTGACGGTCGGCAGAATTGTCCCGAAGAAACCACCTGGTTTCAACGCGCGTTTAACCTGAGGAATGTAATCATAGGGATTGGCCACATCCAGAAACAACGCGTCTACCCCTGTCTCATCAAACCCTTCACGAATATCACCCATCTTGAAATCGACCCGTTCAGCCAGTCCAAACAATTCCAGGTTCTTCTTGGCCAGATCGTGCATCTCTTGCCGCGCTTCATACGTCGTTACCTTTCCTTGCGGACCGACGGTATACGCGAAAGCTGCTGTCAGCGCCCCCGATCCAGTCCCCGCTTCCAAAACATGCTGGCCTGGGCCAATGCCCATTGTTACTAGGATATAGCCAATATCTTTGGGGTACAAGATTTGCGTGTTCCGTTTGATATTTCGCAACAACGCCCCTAGTGGCGGCTGCAGCATAAAAAACGGGCTGCCGTTATGACTAAACACCTGAGAGCCCCATGCCTTACCGATCAAATCATCATGTTTAATCACGCCGCGATGCGACTGAAATACGCCACCTGTTTCCAGTTTGAACAAAAACTGTTTGTGGCTCAAACCAACCAACTGCACAAGATCGCCGTCCTGTGCATCCACGCCATGCAAATTCCATCCCAAGGGTGTGCTCCTATTCCGGTTTTAAGGTTCGCTGAAAGAACTCGGTGATAGCCGTGTAGCAGCGCACCCTGTTTTCGTATTTTAAGACATCGTGTCCTTCATTCTCAAACATCAGGTAATCAACTTGTTTACCCTTTCCGCGCAAAAATTCCACCAGGTCGCGAGATTCTGGCTCAACCACCCGTGGATCGTTCTTGCCCTGAATGACCAACAATGGGCACTGGATTTGTTCGATGTGTGTTTTTGGCGATCGTTCAACCAGGAATTCGCGATCCTCAACCACATCCCCCAGCGCTATTTTAAAGTAAGGCTTCCATGTTTCCGGCATCCGCTCCTGGAAAGTCAGCAGATCAAACGGCCCAAACATATCCACAGCCGCTGACCACAAATCGGGCTTTCGACCGGCCAACATCAATGTCATATATCCGCCATAGGATCGGCCTACAACACCAGCTCGTTTCACATCTACGCGCGGATCCTCCGCCAAAATCTTCAACGCGTGAACATGGTCTTCCAGGTCCCGCCCGCCCCAATCTCGGTCCACTTGCTTGGTATAGCTTAGCCCGTAGCCTGTACTACCACGCACATTGGGAACCAGGACAGCGAACCCGTTCAGGCTCAAATATTGGATCAAGGGCATCGAGAACCAGGCGAAATCCGGGCGCTCCTGGCTTTGCGGTCCCCCATGAACATACAAAACCAACGGACGCGGTCCCTTATAACCCAGTTTCTCAGACGGCAGGTACAGCCGCGCGGAAACCCGCATTCCGTCGTAAGAGACAAAAGAAGCATCTTCGCCTGCCGAGAGTAAATCCGCATCGATCCCCAGCACCCGCTCATCCGTATGGGCAATCACCCGCTGTCGCCTCACCCCCTCAATCGTGTAGATTTGAGTGGGAGACTTGGCGGTAGAGAATGACACAATAACACGGTCGCTAGCTGGATCATAATAAAATGACTCGAGCATTCCGTTGGTTAATGGGCCATTCTTTCCCACCAACGTAGCGGAAACATCAAACCGCTTTTGCTCAACATCGAACTCCCCTTCATATAGCCAGGAACAACCATCGATATTGTATTCGAGCAGCCACCGCTCCTCGCCCGCCTTAGAAACCTGAACCATTTCGCCTACACCGGTGTGTTGAACACCATGAACCTCAACTTCCTGAACATTCCCTGGTGAGGCCAAATCGAGATAAGCCAATCCATAACGATCGTCGAAAACAGCGCAAGTCAACAATACTCCCCGGTCGCCATTCACGAAATGTCCGCCGCCTATCCCGTTCAATGCGACCACTTCGTCCTTTGCCCGCGTCTCAAGCGGCTTTCCAAAAATAACCTGTGGTGTTTCGCCATCTTTCTTTGCCAGGAAAAGGACCGTATCGCCAACCGTGTAGCCGTCAGATAAGATCGTCTGAGAGAAGTCCTTACTAAAACTGACTGGGTAAGCTCCATACACACTTGCCCCTAATTTCACCAACGCACCAGTGGAAACATCTGCCCGGTAGGAAACCTGCATTGGATCTTCCAATGGTTCAGCGGCAAAGAACACAACATTCTTATCAGCAACCGAATGGCTCAAGTGTACCCGGCACGACCGTAATTCCTCAAAGATTGGCTCAGGAAAACCCCCTCCAATAGGAATCATCATGGGCTGATATTGCTCGTTTCCATCCTTGTCCATCATAACCAGAATCCGGCCCAATTCCGGGAAAACCACAAATGATTCTCCACCCATCAAATGCGGATTCTGCAAGGCAATATTTGGAGGTAAAAGCGGTTCAGGCACGCCACCTCCATAGTTCATCGCATACAGGCTCAATTTGCCGCTTATATTAGAAATGAAGTAGATCCGTCCATTGACCAACTTAGGACTGATGAACAATCGGGCAGCAAGAAACGACTCGATTTTAAACATTAGAATCCTGCTCCTTTCCTTAGTGAATGTCTTTTCTTACCAGGCTGAACCAATAGCCCACCCCAATAGTCACAAGCGAAATGACAACGGCGGGGCCAAAGTGCAGCGGTCCAATATCCAAGAAACGTAAGTCTAATTGACCAGCGATGATATGCCCGGCCCAAAAACCCAACCAGCCAAGCAAGATATACAGGATCAACCGACCCAGTCCTTCTCCCTTCCACAAGTGGAAGGCTGCGCCAAACAGAGTAGCAACCAGAGTTCCAAAGAGTATAGCTGGTACAGTCATGTCTTCACACCATCCTCTGAAATCAACCCACCGCCCAAACACAACTCGCCTTGATAGAGTACTGCTTGCTGCCCAGGTGTAATATCACGCAGCGCTTCTTGTACTCGGATTGTAACCTGCCTGGCCGATTCTGGTGCAACGAACGCGAGCGCCTCTTTGGCTTTATAGCGGATTTTTACATCCGCCTCAAACGGCTCGGTTGGAGGTTGCTCAATCATCCAGTTGAAACCTGTAACCCTGAATTCCGTTTGTCCCAAATCCTCTTTTGCGCCCACTACAATCCGGTTTTCAGCAGCCACCTTAGCGACAACGTACAAAGGGTTTTCTGAAGCAATTCCCAGCCCCTTCCGCTGCCCAATCGTGTAATAGGCCAATCCCTGGTGCCGGCCAACCACATGCCCAGTGATATCAACAATATCTCCAGGGAGTAGACTTTCTGGAGCATTCCGGGCCAGGAAATCTCGGTAATCCCCACCCGCCAGGAAACAAAGATCCTGGCTGTCTGGTCGGTTAGCCACACTGAAACCCCACTTTCGCGCCAGTTCCCTCACTTCGGGTTTACTCAATTCCCCTACCGGGAAAAGGCTATGCTGTAGATGCTCCTGCGATAGTACGCTCAACACATACGATTGGTCCTTAGCCGCGTCCACGCCCCGCATCAGTTGCACCCAACCGCTGTCCTGCTTGCGCGTCCTTACATAGTGCCCAGTCGCCATAAAATCAGCACCCAGGCTGCGCGCTTCTTCATAGAGTACCCCCCAGCGAATCTGCCGGTTACACACCAGGCAAGGATTAGGCGTAATTCCTGCGGCATAACCTGTGAGAAACGCTTCCACCACGATATCGCGAAAAGGCTTTTGAACATCGAATGCGTAAAACGGAATCCCCAACCTGGCTGCCACCCGGCGGGCCTGCGACATCGCATCCGGGGTGCAGCATCGATTGGTTTCCTCCTTACCTTCTTCACTCCACAACCGCAGCATCATCCCAATCACCCGGTAACCCTGCTCAACCAGCAGCCCTGCCGCCACCGAGCTGTCCACACCACCGCTCATCGCTACCACAACGGTTTGATTCTTACTCATCTTGACTCGCGCTGCTTTTCGACCAACCGCGCCAATATGGGCACAAAGTCTCTCACCGCCTCGGGGTTCGAGTCTGCTCCAAGTGTTACCCGCAACGATCCTAACGCCCATTCAGGTCCCAGCCCAATTGCTGTCAACACTTCCGATGGTTGAGGGTTGCCGGTCTTGCAGGCCGATCCCGAAGAACAGGCATATCCAGCTATGTCTAATGCGATCAGCAATCGATTGCCATCTATCCCTTTAAAGACAAAACTGGCATGATTGGGTAATCGTTCCATCGGATCACCGGTCAGCCTTGCCTCAGGGATTGTTTCGAGCACCGCTCCGATCAAATAATCTCGCATCTCCAGGTAGGATTTCGATCGAGACTCCACACCCTGTTGCGCAATTTCCAGACCAGCAGCTAACCCGCATGCAAAAGCCACGTTTTGCGTGCCCGCTCGAAGGCCCTGCTCTTGTCCACCGCCAGTTTGAATAGGTAAAATCGGCGTCCCCTGACGCACATACAGCGCCCCAACTCCCTTAGGACCGTAAAACTTGTGCGCCCCAAGGGACAATAAATCTACCTGATCGCGGATCACATCCATTCTCAAGTGCGCTGCCGCCTGGACAGCATCCGTATGGAATGGCACCCCCGCGTCCCTACAAACAGCCCCGATCTCATCAATGGGATTCACCGTCCCTATTTCATTGTTCGCGTAAATCACCGACACGATCGCGGTATCGGGGCGAAGAGCTGCTCGCACCTGTTCTGCTGTCACACGGCCCTGACCATCGACCGGAAGAAAATCCGCCTCAAACCCCTCCAGCTCCACCAATTGTTTTACGGTGTGTAATACCGCGTGGTGTTCCACGGGGGTCGTTAGGATATGTCGGGCTCCACGCCGCAAACGCATCGCATGAGCAACCCCTCGCAGCGCCATATTATCGCTCTCGCTCCCACACCCGGTGAAAACAATCTCGCTGCTGCGTGCTCCAATTGCCTGCGCCGTTTTTTGTCGTGCATCTTCCAGCGCAGATTCTGCTGCCTGCCCCCACATGTGTACAGAGCTTGGATTCCCATACACATGCCTGAAAAACGGCATCATCACATCCAAAACACGTTCATCCACTGGCGTGGTGGCAGCGTAATCGAAATAGACTCGTTCGTTGGCCTTCAAACAACCTCCGCTGTATTTCAGAAAAGTTGATTATAGCACCTCGTACAACGCCATTCAGCCCAATGTATATCTGATTAAACCCTGATATAATAACAGAAATTGGGGTTGCGCTGGGAGCATGATCGGCCAGAAATCCCATCAAATCCAGTTCGTACATTCCGGAGGCTATATGTCTTTCAAAATCCGCTTTGGAACCGACGGATGGCGCGGAGTGATTGCCGAAGAATACACCTTTGACAATGTTCGCCGTTGTGCTCAAGGCTTTGCGTCATATATGCTCAAGCAAGGCAAACAAGGCCAAACATTTGTAATCGGCCACGATAAACGCTTCCACAGCGAAAATTTTGCCCTGGCAGCAGCAGAAGTTCTTGCCGGAAATGGCCTGGGAGTACTACTGACGAGTGGGGCAACCCCCACCCCTGTGATTGCCTTCTCTGTTGTCCATCACCACGCCGCCGGCGCCATCAACATTACCGCCTCCCACAATCCGCCCACCGACAATGGGTTTAAAGTTCGCAACGAGCATGGCGGCGCTATCGACCCCGAAGGGTTGAAGCAGATCGAAGCCTTGATACCCGACCAATTAAGCGATGTGAAGCGCATGCCAGCCGCCGAAGCAGAAGCCCAAGGCCTGCTCAAGCGATTTGACCCCGCCCCCGCGTACATCGAACATATCAACAAACTCATCGACCTGGAGCCCATTCGCCAGGCTGGACTCAAGGTTGTCGTCGACTGCATGTGGGGCAACGGCACAGGCTGGTTCCCTGCCTTCCTCGGCGGCGGCAAGACCCAAATCATCGAAATCCACAACGACCGCAACCCCAGCTTCCCCGAAATGAAGCGCCCCGAGCCCATTCCCCCGAACATCAACGTTGGGCTCAAAACAACCGTCGATCAGAAAGCTGATATCCTCCTGATCACGGATGGTGACGCCGACCGCGTGGGCGTGGGTGATGAGCTAGGTCGGTTTGTCAACCAACTCCAGGTGTACGCTCTGCTGGCCTTCTACCTTCTCGAGGTTCGCAAGCAAACCGGGGCCATTGTAAAAACCCTTTCCACCACCGGAATGCTCGAAAAACTTGGCAAACTCTATAATATCCCTGTCTACGAGACCGGCGTCGGTTTCAAGTATGTTGCCCCCAAGATGATCGAAACCGATGCCATGATCGGCGGCGAGGAATCGGGTGGCTACGCCTTCCGTGGAAACGTCCCCGAACGGGACGGCATTTTGGCGGGCCTCTTCATGCTCGACATGATGGTCAAGCTCAACCGAAAACCTTCCGAACTCATCGATCTGCTTTATAGTAAGGTTGGCCCTCACTACTACGACCGGGTCGACAGCACATTCACAGGTGAGCGTGCCGACCGTGAGCAGAAAATTCTAGACGCCAAACCCGCCTCCATTGGTGGTCTCAAAGTGACTGGGCTCAACACCACCGATGGATTCAAATTTAGCCTCGAAGATGGCGGTTGGTTGCTCATCCGCTTCTCCGGCACCGAACCCATCATGCGCGTCTATTGTGAAACCACCCACCAGGATAAAGTGCAAGCCATTCTAGCCGACGGGGTAAAAATTGCGGGATTGGCTGGATGACGACTGCGTACCTAACTGACACACACTGTCACCTGAACCTTAACACATTCGTTGACGACCTCCCTGCCGTAATGGATCGCGCCATCGCGCAAGGAGTCTACAAGATTCTGGTCCCAGGCATTGACCTGGCTTCCAGCCGTCTTGCGGTAGAGCTGGCAGACCGCTATCCGATCATCTATGCCGCTGTCGGCTTCCATCCATCCGATGCATCCTCATGGACAGATGACTCTTTGGATCAGCTCGCTGATCTTGCGAACCACCCCAAGGTGCTTGCCATAGGTGAAATAGGTCTGGACTACTACCGTGACCATTCACCACGCGACCATCAACAGCGTGTCTTTACGGCCCAACTCGAATTAGCCGCCCGCCTCCAGCTCCCAGTAGTCATCCACAACCGCCAATCCCTGGCCGACCTCTGGAAGATCCTCTCGGAATGGCAATCCGGCCTTCGATCCACCCAATCACCGCTTGCCAACCACCCAGGTGTGCTCCATTCGTATGATGGCGACCTGAATTCAGCCATGCGGGCGATCCAGGCAGGCTTCTATATAGGTGTAAGCGGCCCCGTCACATTCAAGAACGCACTCGATCGTCAACAAGTTATCGCCGCATTGCCTCTGGATTCGATCCTCATCGAAACCGATGCTCCCTATCTCACGCCCCACCCCCTTCGTGGGAGGTGGCCCAACGAACCTGCTTATACCTTTCACATCGCCGAAAAAATTGCCGACCTTCATGCTTTGGATTTAGACCACATCTGCCGCGTCACTGCCCAAAATGCAGCCCGGCTCTTTGCCTGGGAGTCGTGATTTGAACACCTCTGTATCGTTTATTGTTCCTGTTCAAGAAGATATCAACGCCATCGAAGCGCTCATGCTAGCCCAGGCTGACCAGTACCACGCCGACCTGGCCGCAGCGCTGTCCTTGATTTTGTCGTCGGGGGGTAAGCGTATCCGCCCTGCCCTCACCATGCTCATGGGGAAATTATTAGGCGCCGATCAACAGCGATTGCGCTGCATGGGCTCCGCCATTGAACTCCTCCACACAGCCACTTTAGTCCACGATGACCTCATTGATGGCGCTTTACTGCGCCGAGGGACACCCACCTTGAACGCCCACTGGTCTGCTGGCGCCACGGTTCTTACCGGTGATTTCATCTTTGCTCGCGCCGCCGAAATGGCCGCCTCCACCGACTCGATTGAAGTGATGAAGCTCTTCTCGCGCACCCTTTCAATCATCGTCAATGGCGAGCTTACCCAGCTTTTCCTCAGTCGCTGCAAAGTGGACCGCGGCGGTTATCTTCAACGCATTTACGCGAAAACTGCTTCTCTGTTTGAAACATCCGCAAAATCTGCCGCCCTCATCAGTAACTGTCCATCAGAACAAGTGGAACTAGCCGGATTATTCGGCTACAACATCGGTCTCGCCTTTCAAATTATCGATGACATGCTTGACTTCACCGCCGAACAATCTCGCTTAGGGAAACCGGTCGGTAGTGACTTGCGGCAGGGCATCGTTACTTTGCCTGCCATCCTGTTTGCGGAACAAAATCCCACCGACCCCGATTCGCGCGCATTGTTCGAAGGCATCTGCCTGGACGAAGAAAAGCGTATGGAAGATCTGATCACTCGAATCTCCAACAGCGATGCAATCCGTGCCAGTCATCAAGAAGCCAGGCGTTATATAGAAACCGGTCTGGCTGCCTTACGCCAGCTTCCAAACACAAGTGAACGGTATGCCCTCGAAGATTTAGCAAACTATATTGTTCAACGCGATTTCTAGGAGGTTGTTTATGGATGCTTTCCCCCGGACGGTTGTAGGTGGAGTGAGCCTTCCCAGGCTCATCATCGGCACCAATTGGTTCCTTGGCTATTCACACACTAGCCTGGCAAAAGACAAGTTTATTAAAGATTTGCAAACCAGGGAAAAGATCGTCAATATTATTTCGGTATTCATGGATTATGGCATCGACGCCGTCATGGGGCCGGTCTCTCCCCTCCTCGACGAATCCATCAAAGAAGCAGAAAACCGCGCTGGTCGCCCAATTATCCGGATCTACACCCCCATCTTCAACATTACTCCCGGCGGCGATCCTCAAACAGAACCCGAGGTGATGCTGGATCAGTGCGCTGCCTGGGGAGCCACATTCTGCATGCCTCACCAATGCGTCACTGATGCGCTTCTCGATCGCCGCAGCAACACCATCCGCGATATAGACCGCTACACGAAAATGATCCGCGAACGCGGCATGGTGCCTGGCCTTTCTACACATATGCCCGAATCGGTGGTTATCGCCGACCGGACCGAGGCCGATGTTGAAACTTATATCCAACTTTACAATGCAGCCGGCTTCCTCATGCAGGTTGAAGCCGATTGGGTCATGAACATCATCAAGAATGCCAAAAAACCCGTCATGACCATCAAGCCCCTCGCTGCTGGTCGTCTGCTTCCCGTGGTCGGACTGGCCTTTGTCTGGAACACCATCCGCCCACAAGATATGGTCACCATTGGCACAACCACCCCAGATGAAGCGCGCGAAAGCATCGAGATCTCACTGGATCTACTCACCAAACAAGTCCCTGAATACGAGCTTCAAAAGACTCGGAGCAAGAAATCGCTCCTGTGATTCTGCTTCCAGCTCATAGGTTAAAATCAAAACCAGCCCGAAATATGGTCGGGCTGGTTTTCTTGTGGGTGCCTGGACGGTTTCGAACCCTCAACCTCCTGATCCACAGTCAGGCGCTCTGCCATTGAGCTACAGGCACCATGCTTTGAGCGGGGAGGATTTTATCACGGACTGCCCGCTTACGCAAGCAGTTTTTCCAACCACTCCGCGGCTGCATCCCGGTCAACGGTCTCTTGCGTTCGCGCTTCCAAATCCTTAATCGTCACCTTACCGGCTGCCTCTTCATCTGGTCCGGCAATTAGCACCCAGCGCGCCCCTATCCGGTCAGCGAACTTCAATTGCTTTTGCAGCTTCGCCGCTTCGGGATAACAAACCGTCTTAATCCCCGCCCGCCTCAACTTGCTGGCCAACTCCATGCTGCCCGCCATCCGTTCCGAGTCAAAGACAGTCACAAGTACCTTGGCCGGATTCTGGCGCTGCACAGGTAGCTTCCCGTACTTTCCCAGCACGATCGAAATCATCACGTCGCCCATCGCAAAACCAACCGCCGGCAGCGGATCTCCACCTACAGCCGCTACAAGATTATCATAATGCCCCCCACCCAAAATGGAACGCCCACCATCCAGATCCTTCGCCTCAAACACAATTCCAGTGTAGTAATCCAAACCGCGGATAATTTGCGGATCGAAACGGACGTAATCCATGAGGCCCATCTTCTCCAGAGCAGTAAACGCACGAACCAGTTCGTCCGATTTTCTCCATAATTCCTGGTCTCCCAAAATTTTCTTCAATCCGGAAATCTGGGCTTCTGTCAGGCCTTGTCCCAACGCATACTGGTTCCACTCCTCTGGATTCAGCTTGTCCCGTCGATCAATTAAGTGGAACACAACTTTTCGTAGGTCGTCCACGATACCCAAGGAAGCCAGTTCGTCGTCCATCAATCGGCGGTTATTCACCAGCAGCTTTACCTCATTCGGGCTCAGACCCACCTTTTCAAAGAAAGTAGCGCAAATCGCAATCAACTCCGCGTCCCCCTCTGGTGAATTCGTCCCAATGAGATCGATATTCCACTGGAAGAATTCCCGAGTGCGACCTTTTTGCGGGCGCTCGTAACGCCAGAATGGTCCAAACGACCACCAACGCAGCGGATAGGTCAGTTCGTTTTGCTTTTGCGCCACCATTCGGGCCAGAGTTGGGGTCAACTCAGGTCGCAAGGTAATAGGGTCCCCGCCTCGGTCTTCGAACACAAACGCCTGTTCGCGAACTAATTCTTCCCCAGATTTCGCGGCGTATAAGTCAATACGCTCTAAAATCGGGCCCTCATATTCTTGATACCCATACAACTCTGACACAGACCGGATAGTTTGATATAACCAGGTTCGAATCCCCATTTCTTCGGGATAGAAATCACGGGTGCCTTTAACAGACGGAACAATGTTTTTCATAAATCCTCGCTTCCTTGCGGGCTATTTTAACATAGGACAGGACACTTCACTCAAAATTAACCACCTCCTTTCGCCCCATCAATTCTACGATTAAGGTACAATACTAAAAATCGCTCTGCCAGAGAAAGAAGACTCGTTGATTTGAGGCATTAGCCACTCTTATCCGAGAACTTGCCTGGCCTTGGGCAGCAAGCAACAAAAAACAATTCATTCGTTTCCTATCACCGAGAAGACCCAATGAATATTGAGGAATTAACGAAAACTGTCAACGGCACGCTAATTACTGAGCCACTTAACCTTAAGCGACAGGTGAAGGGCGCCTTTGCGGCGGATTTAATGTCCGATGTTCTGGCTTCTATCCAACCCGACGCCGTCCTGGTGACCGGATTATGTAATCCCCAAGTGGTTCGCACGGCGCACATGGCCGACGTAGTTGCCATTGTTCTGGTGAGAGGCAAACGCGCGCTGCCCGAGACAATCGAGCTAGCCAACGAAGAGGGTATCCCTATCGTCTCCACACCCTTTGGTATGTTTGAAACATGCTCTCGTCTGCAAATAGCCGGTCTGGCAAGCCTTGAGCAGTCTGTGCCCCCCGATATGTGTGAAGGCGGCTAGAAAGAATCGGGGCAGAGGACAACACCATGATCCCCGATAACGACTCAGCATCCGGACGAACGATCACCGATCAAGAAGCCACGAATATCACCCGTACCGAAGAACTCGCCTACGAGCTCAAGGTTGAAGAGGTGATGACCCATAAAGTTAAAGCATTGAACCCCGACATGCCCATGTCGGTCGCCCTCGAATTGTTCCGCTCAGAACGCATTTCCGGCGCGCCCGTAACGACCGATGGCAAATTGGTGGGGGTCATCAGCCTGGAAGACTTGATTCGCTGCATGACCGCCAATGATCTGAACGCATTGGTAGCGGATTACATGTCCACCAACACCGTCACCATCCGCGCCACCGACCCCGTCATCGAAGCGCTCAAACTCTTCGTTTCCACCCGCCACGGACGCTTGCCCGTGGTTGACATCCACAATAACCTGATGGGAATCCTCACCAAGGGCGATATCAGCATGGGGCTTCTCAACGCGCTCCAGCAAGATTTCCAGGCCGAGGAAGTCCGCCGTTATCGCGCTAGCCACCTGTTCGAAGATATCGTCTCGGATCGTACCAGTCTCATCCTTCGTTACCACATCAAGCCGCGCGATTTTACACACGGCGGCGCTGCCTCCAGCAACATCAAACGCGCTCTCCTTCGGTTGGGCGCTTCGCCCCAAATCGCCCGTCGTTGCGGCATCGCCATCTATGAAGCGGAGATGAACCTCATTATCCACACCAGCAGTGGAGGCATTCTCCGAGTCGAGATCGAACCGCACCAAATCTCCATTGATGTCAGCGATGATGGTCCTGGCATCAAAGATGTAGACCTCGCCATGAAGCCGGGATGGTCCACCGCCAGCGAAGAGATCCGCGAGTTAGGCTTCGGCGCTGGAATGGGGCTGGTAAATATTTCTCGCTGCGTTGACAGCATGAAACTAGAATCGGTCTATGGAAAAGGCACCCGCTTACGCATGAGACTTTTTATGAACCAGGCTGATACAGTCGGAGAAGGATACAACGTTAAGAAGGAGTCCAATTGATCCATGAACCTCAGTGACATAGCCCATCAATTAAATCTCACCCTCCTCACCGAGCCCAAGGAATTCACCGAAATTGTCCCAAGTTCTGGGTACGCATCCGATATGTTAAGCTGTGTCATGACTGGCGCAGCCCGCCAGGGCATCTGGATCACCCTACAGGCCCACTCGAACATTGTCGCGGTTGCCGCGTTACTCGACCTTTCAGCCGTCATCATCACCGAAGGAGCGATGCCCGATCCCGCTGTAATTGAAAAAGCCAACGAGAAAGGGGTCACGCTCTACTCAACCCTACTCCCCACCTTCTCCATTGCCGGACAGTTGTGGGCTTTGGGCCTGCGCTCCGAATAATCACCTCGAGAAGACTCCGTTGCTTACGCTGCGCGCCGAATTACACGTCCATACCGTCTTATCTCCTTGCGCAGACGTCGAAATGATCCCCCCGCTGATCATCGAGAAAGCTATTTCAGATGGAATCAACCTGCTCGCCATCACCGATCACAATGCAACCGCCAATATTGAAGCGGTTCGCGTAGCGGCGATTGGAACCGATATCACCGTATTATCGGGCATGGAGTTGCAGACCTCGGAAGAGATCCACGTCATCTGCCTGTTTGACGAGCCCGACCAGGCCTACGCCCTCCAGAAAATTGTCGACCAGGCTCTTCCCCCCCTGCCCAACAATATAGATTTCTTCGGCGAACAGTTCATTGTTGATAACACCGGAGACTTCATCCGGCGAGAAGAACGCTTACTGCTGGCTTCCACGAGCCTGTCCCTTTCCGAAGCATGGGACGCGGTCGCCAACCTGGGGGGATTACTGATCCCAGCCCACGTGAATCGCAAAGCCTACGGTCTCATCCCCACCCTTGGCTTTGTCCCAACCGACATTCCCATTGAAATTCTCGAAATTTCTTCTCACATCAATCCCCTCCAGGCTCCCATCAGCTTTCCTCAGATCAAAGGGTATCCACTCATTCAATCCGGAGACGCCCACTTTCTAGAAGATATTCTAGCTCTCAATGTGCTCACGCTCGACAAACCAACTATTTCCGAAATTCGCAAAGCCATCATGCAGATCGGCGATAACACTCACACCATTCTTCCGCGTACGCCCGCCTAAAACAGAGCATTAATTCCGAATTGACAACCCTCATCAGTTTAGGTGACATTTGGTAATTGACCGATTTCACCATCCGCGGGTAGACTTATTGTTGATTAATTACCATCAAATCATACTGTGTATGTCTAAATTTCCCTTTGGAGCCGTTTATGCTCGACACTTCTGTTGCCTTAAAAAATGACCCGATCGAAAATCCTGAAACCCGCGCCATTATCGACAAAATTCTGGAGACAAACAAGAACCTCCCCGGCGGCTTGATGGTCATCCTCAATGAAATTCAATCCCAGGTTGGCTTCATTTCCGAGACCATTCAACATTACGTCGCCAACAAGATGCACATCCCCGTCACCACCATTCATGGGGTGGTTTCGTTTTATTCGTTTTTCACCACCACCCCTCGCGGGAAACATACCATCAAGTTCTGTATGGGTACAGCCTGCTACGTGGGTGGCATGCCTCAGCTAATCGACAAAGCCAAACAAATTCTAGGTGTCGACCCCGGGCAAACCACCCCGGACGGCATGATCACCCTGGAGTTATGCCGCTGTGTTGGTGCTTGCAGTCAGGCCCCGGTCATTGTTGTCGACGAAGATAGCCACGGACGCTTGCGCCCCAACAAACTCCCCGCCCTCCTTCGCACCGTTCAAGAAATGGACAAGTAGACGTCTTGAGAGAATTAGCGCTGCACTTGTTGGATATTGCCCATAACAGCGTATCGGCTCGAGCGAAAAACATTGTGATCGCCGTTCTCGAAGACAGCACAGCCGACCGTTTGCGGATTACCGTAGAAGATGATGGCGTTGGAATGGACAGCGAAATGGTCCAACAAGTGACAGATCCGTTCTTTACCAGTAGAACAACGCGCAATGTAGGCTTGGGCATCCCCCTCCTCAAAGCTGCCGCCGAAGCCTGTGAAGGCGGGCTAACGCTGACCTCCACCCCTGGGGTTGGCACCCGCCTGTCAGTCGAATTTCAGCGCAGTCATATTGACCGTATGCCGATGGGAGACTTACCCGGAACAGTCTTATCTTTAATCGTAGGCTGCCCACAGGTGCATTGGAAGTTTTATTATCAATTGGACAACCAGGTATTTGAATTCGACGATGCATTGTTAAAAAATGAATTAGAAGGCATCCCCTTGACCGAACCTTTGGTGTTGAACTACCTCCGCCAAACGCTGGAGGAGGGCATGGGGGGCCTTCACGTAACCGAATAAGAGCACCTATTTTTGCTTCTCACCAGGAGAGTAGTATGGACAAAGTAAAGACCCTCGAAGATTTGAAGAGATTGCGCCAGGAAGCCCTTGAAAAGCGCAAGGTCAAGTCCGCAACCGGCGAAATTCAAATTGTGGTTGGCATGGGCACAGTCGGCATCGCCGCTGGCGCTCGGGAAACCCTCAAAGCCATCCTGGATTACGTTGAGCAAAACAACCTCAGCGACATCATTGTTCGCCAGACCGGAAACATCGGCTTAGATTCTTACGAGCCGATTGTTCAGGTCATCGTTGGTGAACAACCCAAGGTTACCTACGGACGGGTCACCCCCGATGTTGCCCGGCGCATCATGAAAGAACATGTTCTTGGCGGTACCATCGTAAAAGAAAACGCGATCGAAAGCTAGCCATCATTAGCTAGTCGATCCAATCGAATCATCTCAAGGTGTAATATGGCTTTTTTTCGCTCCCATGTATTGGTATCTGTTGACCCTGAGTGCTTATCAAGAGGCGCGCACGATGTAATTGACGCTTTACACGACGAACTGGTTGCCCAGGGTTTAATCGACGAGGTGCAAGTCCTCGAGACCTCTCGAATCGGCGACCCGGTCATGTTTGGCCCCGATTTGATGGTCTATCCCGAAGGCGTTCACTATGCTTGCCTTTCCGCCGACGACATCCCCTACCTTGTTGAAGAGCACTTTCTCAAGGGTCGCCCGGTAGAAAAGTTCCGCGCTCAAGAACGCACCATCGTCGATGAAGAGCTAGGCGCTCCGACCGCCAAAGAAGTGCGCGTCGTTTTACGCAATTGCGGCAAGATCGACCCCAACAACATTGAAGACTATATCGCCGAAGACGGCTACCTGGCCCTCGGCCAGGTTCTCACCGAAATGACCCCCGATAAGGTCATTGACACAGTTTTGGCCTCTGGCCTGTCGGGTCGTGGCGGCGCAGGCTTCCCTGCTGGTAAGAAATGGCAGTTCGCTCGCGCCAGCGCCGGAGAAGTTAAGTATGTGATTTGCAATGCCGACGAAGGCGATCCGGGAGCATTCATGAACCGCCGCGTTCTCGAATCCGATCCCCATGCCGTAATTGAGGGCATGACCATCGCCGCATTCGCCATTGGTTCTTCGCAAGGATATATTTACTGCCGAGCCGAATACCCGATCGCGGTCAAAACCCTTAATGTCGCTATCAAGCAAGCGCGAGAGTTCGGCTTCCTCGGTAAGAACATCCTTGGCACTGGTTTCGACTTCGATCTCGAGGTCCGCCAGGGCGCTGGCGCCTTCGTCTGTGGAGAAGAAACCGCCCTCATGGCCTCCATCGAAGGCAAACGTGGCGAACCTCGCCCCCGCCCGCCTTTCCCGGCCGTTTCTGGTTTGTGGGCCAAACCGTCCAACATTAACAATGTTGAGACTTACGCGAATGTGCCCCAAATCATCCTGCGAGGTCCCGAATGGTACGCCGCATTCGGTACCGAGCGCAGCAAAGGCACGAAAACTTTCGCTTTGGCCGGCGACGTGAAAAAGACCGGCTTGATCGAAGTGCCCTTCGGCATCACCCTCCGTGAGATCATCTACGATGTGGGGGGTGGCATCAAAGACAACAAAGGCTTCAAGGCTATCCAAACCGGGGGTCCCATGGGCGGCTGTTTGCCAGAAGATTACCTGGACCTGCACATGGACTACCAGGAATTGGCCAAGGCTGGATCCATCATGGGCTCGGGTGGTCTGGTTGTCATGGACTCTGACACCTGCATGGTCGATATCGCCCGCTACTTTATGGAATTCACCCAGGAAGAATCCTGTGGCAAGTGCGTCCCCTGCCGCATCGGCACGCGCCGAATTCTCGAGATCCTCGAAGGTATCTGCGAAGGTCGTGGACAGGAAGGCGACATCGAGATGCTCGAGACTCTCTGCTCCTACATCACCAAGGCCAGCCTCTGTGGTCTGGGCCAAGGCGCTCCCAATCCGGTCATCAGCACCCTCAAACACTTCCGCCACGAATACGAAGCCCACATCAAAGAAAAACGCTGCCCTGCCAAGGTTTGTCGCTCACTGATCTCCTACGAGATCATCCCCGACACCTGCACAGGCTGCACCGTTTGCGCGCGCAACTGCCCGGTCAACGCGATCACTGGCGAACGCCGCCAACCGCACCTCATTGATCCCGACACCTGCATTCGCTGTGGGATTTGTATGCAAGTCTGCAACTTTAACGCGATTGTCATTAATTAGCACCTTTGAAAAGTTCATAGTTATCGGTTTGGCATTCTCCTGGTAGGGCCATTGAAACGCCCTCCACCAGCTTTCCCACTTAGAGCATGAAGGAGGACCATGACCATCGAACCGCAAAACGGCAAGGCCGCCATCGAAACCGTTCAGACTATTGTTGAACGACGCGGCGCGCATCGGGATGAACTTATTCCGATCTTAAACGATGTCAATCGCCACATTGGGTATTTACCCACTGCGGCCCTGGAAGAAGTCGCGCGGCTCTTACAATTGCCCAAAAGCCAGGTGTTCTCCGTTGCCACGTTTTACCACATGCTTTCCACCCAAGAGACAGGGCGGCACATTGTGCTTTTTTGCGAAAGTGCCCCCTGTCATGTGGTGGGTGGCCGGGAAGTGTGGAAGAAACTTCAACAAGAGTTGAAACTCGAGGCTGGTCAAACCAGCCCGGACAAGAAATGGTCCCTGGTCACGGTAAGCTGTCTCGGTGTTTGTGGCGTTGGCCCGGTCATCGTCATCGATGATGACATTCACGGCAATGTCACCCCCGAAATGGTTCCCGATATTCTTTCACGTTACAGCTAGGAGGATGCCATGAAAGTTTACCGATCCATGGTTTTAGTTTCAGGCGATCCTCAAAGCCTTCGCCTGGGCGCCGAGGCGATTTATCAGCAGTTATTAACCGAAATTCGCCGTTTGAACATGGAAGACGAAATTTCCGTGTCAATGGTGGGGAACTTGGGCCGGCATGATGTCTACCCCCTCGTGGTTGTATATCCCGAAGCCATCACCTACGGTCCAGTGAAAATAGAAAATGTCGCCGAGATCGTTGAAGAGCATCTCTACAAAGGTCGGGTTGTCGCTGGTTTACAGGCTGCTTCACACGAGTTATCTGGACGTATTGCCTGGCTCTCCACTCGCAAAGGCACATTACCCGCTGAATACCGTATTGTTCTGGAACGCGCCGGTCTAATTGATCCTTCCAGCATCGAAGATTACATTCTCCACGACGGCTATGCCGCGCTCGGAAAAGTCCTGACTGATATGACCCCCGCCGCGGTGATTTCTGAAATCCAGGCCTCTGGACTCAAAGGCCGCGGTGGCGCAGGCTTCCCCACCGGGTTAAAATGGGGGTTTGTCGCCAAAGCCCAAGGCGCACCGAAGTATGTGATCTGTAACGCCGACGAATCCGAACCTGGCACATTTAAAGACCGCGTCATCATTGAAGGTGACCCGCACAGCCTGATCGAAGCCATGACAATTGCCGCATACGCGGTTGGCGCAAACGAAGGCTACGTGTATGTCCGCGGCGAATATGCCCTGGCCCAGGAACGCCTCATAACAGCCATTCAACAGGCTCGGCAATTTGGTTTCTTAGGCGAGAACATTTTCGGAACAGACTTCAGCTTCGATATCCACGTCCATTCCGGCGCTGGGGCCTACATTTGCGGCGAAGAAACTGCTCTCATCGAGTCCATCGAGGGGAAGCGTGGTGAGCCGCGTTCTCGTCCGCCTTACCCCACTACGCACGGTCTGTGGAACAAGCCTACACTCGTCAACAACGTGGAAACCCTGGCCAACATTCCCCCCATCATCCGCCACGGCGCAGCCTGGTACAAGTCAATTGGCACGCCCTCCAGCCCAGGCACAAAGACCTACACCATCATGGGCAATGTCAACGTAACCGGCATCATCGAAGTCCCAATGGGCATCACCCTGCGCGAGGTCATCGCCATCTATGCTAAGGGTATGAAGAATGGGGCCAACTTCAAGCTAGCTCAAACCGGCGGCTCTAGTGGTTCAATCATTCCCGCCAGCCTCCAAGACACCCCCATGGATTTTGACTCATTCAACAAAGCCGGGGTAGCCTTAGGATCAGGCGCTCTATTGATCTGTGACGAAGACACCTGCGTGGTAGACCTGGCTCGCGTTCTACTCAATTTCTTCCGCACCGAAAGCTGCGGGAAGTGCACGCCCTGTCGAATCGGAACGCAGCGCGCCCAGGACATTCTTACCCGCATATCCGAAGGTCAGGGCGAGATGAAGGACCTGGATGAATTATCCAAGCTCAGCGAAAGCCTGGCCGTTCTATCAAATTGCGGCCTCGGTCAAACCTCGGGCACGCCCATCCGCGATATCCTCAAGTACTTCCGCGCCGAAGTAGAAGCTCATATCCGTCTACGCGTTTGCCCTACGGGTATCTGTCCGATGCACGAAAAAATTCCAACGCCGGTCAACGCTTAGACACCTCCATTCAAAGCACCCCCGGTCCACTCAAACCGGGGGTTTCTTTTCATGAATTCGTGTCTTCGCTATCACTTCCCTTGATGACAATTGGCAAAGGCCCCGGTGACGCATAACACTTATTCAATCGCCCATCCGGTGATAAAACCTTAAGGTAGTTGCGATAGGTCGCTTTTTCTGGCGAATGCTTCCAACCTAAATGAACATCGTAGGACACGCTTTCATGATGATTGAACAGATGGCAGACATAGTGCAAATCATTCAACGAATTCCCTGGTTCGTTGAGTTGGATCAAGTCCAACAATGGCGCTTGGCTCAGATCGCGCGCATCTGTAATATCCATGAAGACGAGATCCTGTTCTCCGAAGGCGACTCCGATGATTGCCTCTACATCCTTCTTAATGGTGAAGTGGTCATCGAAAACCATGTTCCCTCCTATGGAAAAGTCCAAATCTATTCAGCCGCTCCCCTGGATATCATCGGCTGGTCTTCGGTCACTTCCATGGTCCGCCAACGCACAGGCACAGCCCGTGCCATACAGGCTGGCCGCGTCCTTTGCTTCGATAGCGAGTTATTACTGCAATTATGTGAAGAGGGCCACGATTTAGGGTTCATCATCATGCGTCGCATTGCCAACCTGATCGCCAGCCGTTATCTCTCGGCTCGCCTCGAGCTCTACCAGGTCATTTCTCAACGCCAACCGAACAGTCACTGAAATTGATATTTCCGATCAATTCAGTATTATAATAGCCTCATGCATGAGTTATCGGTTACCGAAAATATCCTGGAAATTGCCAATCGTCACGCTCTTCAAGCCAATGCCAGTAGAGTAACAGATATTTACATCGTCATTGGCAGACTATCCAGTATAGTGGATGATTCTGTCCAGTTCTACTGGGATTTTGTTAGCCAAAACACCATTTGTGAGGGCGCGCAATTACATTTTGACCGAATTCCAGCCCGTCTGCTCTGTCTGAGTTGCCAGCACGAATACACCCTCGATGGGGATCTCTCAGAATGCCCTCACTGCGCTAGCGCCCAGGTTAAAGTGATCAGCGGCGAAGAATTCTACCTGGATAGCATCGCCATCGAAGGAAAGGAAACCCAGGCAACATGACCTCCAATCGTGTAACCGTTGTAGAAAAAATTTTGAACGCCAATGACCAGATGGCAGGCTATAACAAACAGCGCCTCGACCAGGCTGGTGTGCTTTCGGCGAACCTCATGGCTTCGCCTGGCTCCGGCAAGACCAGCTTCATCCTCAAAACCATCTCAGCGCTGGCTCCCGACTTCCAGATTGGTGTGGTTGAAGGCGATACCGCTCCCGTCACCATCGACGCGGACAAAGTCCTGGCTGCCGGAATGCCTGCCGTACAAATTAACACAGGGGGTGATTGCCACCTGGACGCGGTTATGCTCAAAGCGGGCCTCGACCAGCTCCCCCTTCCGCAACTCGATTTGCTTATTGTCGAAAATGTCGGCAATCTGGTTTGCCCGGCCGCCTTCAACCTCGGCACACACCTGAACATACTAATCGCCAGTATTCCCGAGGGCGACGACAAGCCCTATAAGTATCCGGCTATCTACCGCAACCTGGATGTATTGATCATTAATAAAATTGATCTGCTCCCCTACATCCCTTTCAATATGGATTATTTCCGCAGAGGCGTGGAGATGCTCAACCCCAATTTGACTACCTTCACAGTCTCCTGCATGACCGGCGAAGGACTGGAGCCGTGGAAGCAGTGGCTGTCTGCGAGAATTCGCGCTAAAAAAGCAGAATGCACGACACCCGGGTCGCTTTAAACATTCATATCACGGGCATCGTCCAGGGAGTCGGGTTCCGCCCTCATGTATACAACCTCGCCCGCAGCTTAAATCTGACCGGTTGGGTAATCAACACCTCTGCCGGTGTTGATATTTTGATCGAGGGCGACGCCGAACAGGTTTCACGTTTCACGAAAAAACTTCGCGACACCCCTCCTCCCCTTGCCCGTATCGACACATTCACTACAAAGCCGCAAGCCATTATTGGCTATGCGAAATTCGACATCTTAAATAGTCAATCCGACCCCGCCAATTTCGTGCCCATTTCTCCCGACATCGCCATTTGCGCCGATTGTCGGCGAGAATTGTTTGACCCAACCGATCGACGCTACCGTTACCCCTTCATCAACTGCACCAACTGTGGTCCGCGTCTTACCATCATCCGCGACATTCCTTACGATCGTCCTGCCACCACAATGGCTGACTTTCCCCTTTGCTCCCCCTGCCACGCCGAGTATGAAGACCCAGGTAACCGGCGTTTTCACGCCCAGCCCATTGCTTGCCCTACTTGTGGCCCCCACGTCTGGTTCTCGCTTCCAACCGGGCAGCATATCGCCGATGGCGAGGATGCGCTACAAACTGCTCGCCAATGGCTTTCGGAGGGAAAGATCATTGCGGTGAAAGGCCTGGGAGGCTTCCATCTAGCCTGCGATGCCTCCAACCCTTCCGCCGTAGCCACCCTTCGCGAACGCAAGAAACGCAGCGACAAGCCATTCGCGCTGATGGCTTTCGATTTGACGGCTGTCAAGCGACATTGTTCAATGAACAGCGCCGAAGAGCAAGCCATGGTGTCCCGCCAACACCCGATCGTTCTTCTCGAGCGGTTATCCACCTCCACAGTCGTTTCAGACGTGGCCCCCAACCTGACCACGCTGGGGGTTATGCTTCCCTACACCCCTTTGCACCTCCTTTTACTCGAACCTGCGCCCGGCTTCCCCGATATGCTGGTCATGACCAGCGGCAATCTCAGCGAAGAGCCCATCGCCTACCAGGACGAAGAAGCGTCCCGCCGCCTTGCCCCGCTCGCCGATGCGTTTCTCCTCCACGACCGCCCCATCCATACACGCGTTGACGATTCGGTTGTTATGCTTACCCACAAGCAAGCATATCTAACTCGGCGTTCTCGCGGCTTCGCCCCCGACTCGATTCCCCTCCCCGTCGATTGCCAACCCCTTCTGGCGGCAGGGGCTGAACTCAAGAACACATTTTGCCTCGCCCGTGATCGATATGCCTTCACGAGCCATCATATTGGCGACCTCGAAAATCTTGAAACGCTCCAGTCTTACGAACAAGGCATTGACCACTTTCAAAAGCTTTTCCGAATCACTCCACAACAGATCGTCTGCGACCTACATCCCAATTACCTCAGCTCACGCTACGCGCTGGATCGCTCCCAACGCGAAAACATCCCCCTTCTCCAGGCACAACATCACCACGCCCATCTCGCCGCTTGCCTCGCGGACAACGGTTGGGCAAGCCCCGAACCTGTCATCGGGCTGATATTTGACGGCACGGGGTATGGAACGGATGAGGCAATTTGGGGTGGCGAAGTACTGGTTGGCGGATACACAGGCTACACCCGCAAAGCTCATTTATCTTATGTGCCTCTTCCTGGCGGAGATCTCGCGGTCCGAAAACCCTCTCGCATGGCCCTGGCCCACCTTTGGGCATCTGGCCTGGAGTGGGAAGCGGACCTCCCGCCCGTTCGCAATCTGTGTTATGAAGAGCGCATGGTCGTTCGCGCCCAGCTCGAACGCAAATTGAATGCTCCCCCCACATCTAGCATGGGCCGCCTCTTCGATGCCGCGGCCTCTTTGATTGGCGTTCGTCACATCGCCACCTACGAAGGTCAGGCTGCCATCGAGTTGGAAGCCCTGGCCGAACCAGAAGAAACTGGTTTCTACCCTCTGGACCAGGATGGAGATTGTATCGATCCATCTTCCCTATGGAATGCCCTGATAACCGATTGGCGAGCCGGAGTTACGCTCCCGATCCTTTCAGCGCGTTTTCACAACAGTATCGCAGAGTTTGCGGTATCATTATGCAATGCCATTCGACAAGAAACCTCTCTCGATACCGTATGCCTGAGTGGCGGTGTCTGGCAAAACCGCTACTTACTCCGGCGTACCGTGGCCTTACTTAACGCAGCAAATTTCACCGTATTCACCCACAAATCCGTACCCACCAATGATGGCGGCGTTGCTTTAGGTCAGACCCTGATTGCCGCCTTCACCCCCCATTAACAATAGGAGTCGAACCCATGTGTCTCGGAGTACCCGGAAAAATCCTGGAAATATTTGACAAAAACAGCCTCCGAATGTGCAAAATTGATTTCGGCGGAGTCGTTCGTGAAGCCTGTCTCGAAGCCCTCCCCGATGCAAAGGTAGGCGATTACACCATTGTCCACGCCGGATTTGCTCTCAATTTGCTCAGCGAAGAAGAAGCTCAGGAGACTCTTACGCTCCTCAACGAAATCGCCTCCCTGGACGAAGAGCTGGGCCTAGACCCTACCCACTAATCCAAGCAAATGCAACAATTTACAGCTCAGTTTCGCGACCTCTCCCTGGTCAAAGCGGTCATCCATCAAATCGAACGCCGCCTGACGCGTTCTTGGGTCATCATGGAAATATGTGGAGGTCAAACTCACTCCATCATGCGTTATGGCCTCGACCAACTCCTCCCGCCCCAAATTGAGCTGGTCCACGGCCCAGGCTGCCCGGTCTGTGTGACCCCCCTCGATCAAATCGATCGAGCTCTGGCCATAGCCGCCCAACCCAACGTCATCTTCACCTCCTTTGGCGACATGCTCCGAGTTCCCGGCAGCCAGACCGATCTTTTCGACATCCGTGCGCGCGGCGGTCAGGTCAAGGTTGTATTCGCCCCCCTCGATGCTGTACGCATCGCGGAACAAAACCCCGACAAGCAGGTGGTCTTCTTTGCCATTGGTTTCGAAACAACAGCCCCCGCCAATGCCGCGGCCATCCTCCAAGCAAAAGCCTTAGGCCTCAACAACTTCTCGGTCCTCGTTTCGCAGGTTTGCGTCCCCCCTGCCATGCACGCCATCCTTGGCTCACCCGCCAATCGCGTCCAGGGCTTCCTCGCCGCCGGCCATGTCTGCACAGTCATGGGAACTCTCGAATACGAACCTATCGCCACTCGCTACCGCGTTCCCATCGTAGCTACGGGTTTCGAGCCACTCGATCTGGTTCACGGCATTCACAAAGTAATCGAGCAGCTTGAAGACGGCCGGGCAGAGGTCGAAAATGCTTACCCTCGAGCGGTCACCGCTCAGGGCAGCCTTGGCGCGCAGCAGATGATCCGCCGCGTGTTTAAAACCGTCGACCGTAACTGGCGTGGCATTGGCTTGATTCCAGCCAGTGGATGGGGCTTAAGTGACGAATACGCTGAATTCAATGCGGAAAATCGGTTTCAGGTCGACCACATCAATACACAGGAGTCTCCTCTTTGTATCGCTGGTCAGGTTCTCCAGGGGATTAAGAAACCCTTCGATTGTCCAGCATTCGGCTCAACCTGCACCCCCGAAAATCCCTTAGGCGCCCCGATGGTCTCCTCTGAAGGCGCCTGTGCCGCATTCTACCGTTACCGCCGGAGCTAAACATGGACACCCCTACTCCGCCCAATTTTGAAGGCGCTCTCTGCCCTCTCCCTTTAGCGCACACCGACCAGATCATCCTCGGACATGGCAGCGGTGGCCGGCTCACCCATGAGCTTATCCAGCGTGTATTCAAACCGTATCTAGATAGCCCGCCACTCGACGCAGGCAATGACTTTGCCAGCTTGCTTCTTCCAGACCAGGCTTGCTTGCAAGGAAGTCTGGTGGTCTCCACCGACTCCCACATTGTAGACCCGCTCTTCTTCCCTGGCGGTGATATCGGCAAACTGGCGGTTTGCGGCACGGTCAACGATATTGCCGTTTCCGGCGCCCAGCCTCTTTTCCTCACGGCAGGCTTCATTCTGGAGGAAGGATTGCCCGTCGAAGAATTGGCCCGCGTCCTACAATCCATGCAAGCCGCTGCTCAGGAAGCTGGAGTCATTTTTGTCGCCGGAGACACCAAGGTAGCCGAAAAAGGCAAAGCCGACCGGCTCTTCATCAACACCACCGGAATCGGTTGGGTCCAACCCGGACGGGATATCCGAGGTCAAAACGCCCAGGTTGGTGATCAAATCATCATCTCCGGCCCCATCGGTGACCACGGCATGGCAGTTCTCACGGCCCGTGGCGATCTGGGGCTCGAGTCCGAAATCCGCTCCGACGTTGCCCCGCTCAACCATTTGATCGCCAATCTGATAACCGCCGCGCCTCATGTTCATGTCCTCCGAGACCCAACCCGTGGTGGGCTGGGAACTACCCTCAACGAAATCGCGAGCCAGAGCAAGGTCTGCATAGAAATCGATGAGACTGCCGTGCCTGTGAACCCACCCGTTCAGACTGCTTGTGAAATGCTTGGATTTGACCCGCTCTATATCGCGAATGAAGGGAAAGTAATCGTCATAGTGCCACCCAATGAAGCGGAAGCCGCTTTGGGAGCCCTCCACGCGCACCCCTATGGCCGGCAGGCAGCTCTGATCGGCCGGGTTACCACCGAAATGCCCGGGCGTGTTCTTCTGCGCACCTGGATCGGCGGCACCCGCATCCTCGAGATGCTTGCTGGTGAAATTCTCCCCCGCATTTGTTAATTGTATTCTTAGCGGAATCTAGTATACTTATCGCCTGCCGGCCTCAATCGGCAGGCGAAATCTGTAATCACCAAGATGAGGAACCCATGAAGATCGAATTCCAAGAAACCACCAACGACCTTCAGACCCGCATTGATATCCACTCACGCTTTGGGTCGAAAAACATTGACGAATGGATGTTGAACATCATCAAACCCCAGAAAGGCTCGAAAATTCTGGACGTAGGTTGCGGATCGGGCAAGCAGTGTTTTGGCTTCTTCGACTACCTCGAAGGCCAGGCAGACATCACCGGCGGCGACGTATCTGCAGACCTGCTCAACCAGGCACGCGAACTAAACAAACGCACCGGCGACAAGGTGAAATTTATCGACCTCGATTTCAATAAGCCATTTCCTCTCGACTCAAACTTATTTGACCTCGAGTCTTGCTGCTTTGCCATCTATTACGCCGCGGATATTCCCTTCACAATTCGCGAAATGCACCGAGTCCTCAAACCTGGTGGCCGCCTGTTCACCAGCGGCCCCATGCCTGCCAACAAACAAGTCTTCTACGATGTCATTCGCGAAGCCACCGGAAAGACCATCCCTCCTATGCCCGGCAGCTCCAGGTATGGCTCCGAGATATTCAATACAATCTCCAGCTTGTTCACTTCAGTCGAAACGCACATCTTCGAAAACCCGCTCACATTTGAAGCCCCCGAACCTTTCATCGCCTACACCCGAGCTTCTCTCTCCGAAGACCGCAAACTGTGGAATAGCTTCTTCCAATCCAAGGACGATTTTGAGCGCATCATGGCTCAGATTGAAGCCGTGGCCAAGCGCCGCATCGAGAAAGAGGGCAAATTGGTCATGACCAAAGTCGTTGGTGGCTTCATCGCGACAAAATAGACAATGGACAACAACCTGTTATTCTACGGAAAGCGCGTTCTTTTCATAGGCGCTCACCCCGACGACATCGAAATTGGCTGTGGCGCGCTCATTGCGAACATCGTCAATAACACCGAGCTTCTCTGCGTGACCCTATCAGACAATCAAAAGAACCCCGCCTTGTCGCGCCTTGTAGAAGAACACTACAAAAGCATGGCGGTTTTGGGCGTGCCCGAGTCCAGTGTCGTTCTTGGTCCGTTTGAGACACGCCGCTTTCCCCATGCCCGTCAGGAAATCCTCGAGTACATGCTCAGCCTTAACAAAAGCTTCCGCCCCGATATCGTCCTTGTTCATACCAAAGCGGATATTCATCAAGATCATGGTACGATTACCGAAGAAGCTTTGCGTGCCTTCCGTGGGAAAACATTACTTGGCTACGATGTGATCCGCTCCAGTTATGGTTTTTTCCCAAACTTCCTCGTCGAGGTCACCGAAGAAGATGTGAATAAGAAGATTTCAGCCCTAGGCGAATACCATACCTACGCTGAACGATATTACTTCAACGAAGCCATCACCCGGGCAACTTTGATTCGCAACGGAGCGTTAGCCGAAAGACCCTACGCCGAAGGCTTTGATATCCTTCGCATCATCGGCGCATTTGGTTGCCGCGAAATGCTAGACGCCTGCCAGGAGTAAGATCCAAAAAGGCCGGAGAATTTTCCTCCGGCCTTTTTGATACGCTAAACACCTATTCTAGCCGCTCACTCCAACTTCAATCCACCCATCCACCACTCGCACCGGATAACTGACCGTATCAACCACTGCCGGAAAGGTCAACGCCTTCCCGTTACGAAGGTCGAACCGCGCTCCATGCCTTGGGCAAATGATTTGGAAGCCATCGATCTCACCTTCTCCGAGCGGTCCATCGTCATGCGTACAAACATCGGCAATCGCGTAGAAATTCCCAGCCAGATTGAAAATGACGATTTGTTGTTCATCCACCTCAATGAACAGACGTTGACCAGACGGGCACTCATCTACAGGCGCAACTTGAACAAATTCCAGAGCTTCCTCTGTCATACGTCCCCTCCGACCAGCTCGTCGCTAGCCTCTCCCAAGCCATAAACGCCGGCTTTCAATACTTTCAACGAGAGCAGCGCGCACTTCATCCGCACCGGTCCAAGCTCGATCCCAATCAGATCTAATACATCGTCGCGATTGAGCTGTTTCACTTCCTCAATCGACTTACCAATGATCGATTCCAACAACAAATCCGCTGATGCCTGAGAGATCGCGCAGCCGTGTCCGCTAAAGGCTGCCTCTACCACGGTTCCGTTCTCGTCTACGCGCAAATCGATGCGGATATGATCACCGCACAAAGGGTTTTCATCCTCAAAGCTAAAATCGTGCGGATCGAGTTCTCCGCGATACTGTGGGCTTTTGTAGCGTTCAATGATGACTTCTCGATAGAGATCGTCCATTCCGTGATGCGCCTTTCCTATCCAAATACCTTGATCACATTTCCCAGGCCAATCGCCAAACGGTCAATATCAGCTTGAGATGTATACAAATAAAAGCTGGCCCGGGTGGTAGCCGGAATATTGAACTTCTGGTGGAGCGGCATCGCGCAATGGTGTCCGGCTCGAACAGCTATTCCTTCACGATCCAGTAACTGAGCGACATCATGCGGATGAACATGCTTCATCGTGAAAGCCACCACTCCGCCTTTGTGTTCTGCCCCGGGGCCAAAAACGTCCAGACCAGGAATTTCTGCCAGGCGCTCCAAAGCGTACCGGGTAATTTCCTGTTCATGCGCCGCTATGAAATCCATGCCAACCGACTCCAGATAATCGATAGCCGCGCCAAAGCCAATCGCCTCAGCAATGCAAAACGTGCCCGCTTCAAACTTATGGGGAAGGTCGTTAGGAGAAAAGCCCTTCAAGGTAACCTTCTTGATCATATCTCCGCCACCCATAAAGGGCGGCATGGCGTTCAAGAGGGCTTCCTTGCCAAACAGAGCGCCAACTCCAGTCGGACCACACATTTTGTGCGCTGAAAAAGCCAAGAAATCCACATCCAGGTCTTGAACATCCACCTTGAAATGCGGCGCCGATTGCGCGCCATCGATCAGCGCCAGCGCTCCAACCTCATGGGCTTTACGGATCATTTCCTTGGCAGGATTGATGGTTCCCAGTACATTGGACATGTGCGTGAAGGCCACCAATTTTGGTCCTTCTCGCAACAACCCATCATACACATCCAGGTCCAGCAAGTAATCGTCACCTACTGGCACAAATTCCAATCGCACACCCAACTCCGCCGCCAACATCTGCCAGGGCACCAGGTTTGAATGGTGTTCCATTTCGGTCAACACCACCAGATCACCTGCTTTCAAGTTCTTGCGTCCCCATGTAAAAGCCACCAGGTTGATGGCCTCGGTTGCATTACGGGTGTAAATCACTTCCCGGGCCGATCGCGCGCCAATAAACCGTGCGATCTTTTCCCTGGCCTGCTCATAATCTGCCGTTGCTTCTTCCGCAAGCGTATGCACCCCACGGTGAATATTGGCGTTTGTATGGCGA
Organism: uncultured Anaerolinea sp.; assembly: GCA_964403875.1. Classification (GTDB taxonomy): domain Bacteria; phylum Chloroflexota; class Anaerolineae; order Anaerolineales; family Anaerolineaceae; genus Anaerolinea. Next base: position 38,174 of record CAYOHX010000001.1, read on the forward strand.
TAATAGCGATTCATCGCCTCGATCACCACTTCCGGCTTCTGGGCTGTAGCTGTAGAATCCAGATAAACCAGTGGAACGCCTGGACGGACTTCACGCTTGAGTATCGGGAAGTCAGCTTGAATGCTGTGAAGATCCTTCATAAGCTCCTCAGAGACTCTTTCGTTTAACCTTCCGTTTGCGGCTGGCCCGACCTCGTGGACTTCTTCTCCGGGAACCGCAAATGCGGCGAGTTCACCGGATACCACAATATATGGTCAGGAACCATCCACCCATCCGTCAGGAACACGTTGGATCGAAATTGGACCGCGACCATCTTGGCGTCCACCTGTACCACGATTCCTTTCAGCCAACCACGTATACGCTGGCCACCTTTTTCGTGGTCGCAAAAGACCTCAACTGTGTCCCCAACCTCGTACGAATATTCGGGTTCGGGGGCCTTCATGAAAGAGTATTGTGCCATTGCTTGCTCCTGGCGATCTGGGGTTAAAAAAGCCTTGCAATTATACCCCAAGTGCCCATCTAAAGTTCATCAAACACCCGCATCTTCTCGGCAATTGCCATTTGAAAACGCAACCGAACGCCCTCAAAGGGGATTCGCTGCATGATCGGGTCAAAGAACCCTTCTACAATCACGCGCTCAGCCACCTTGCGAGGAATTCCACGGGACATCATGTAGAAGACCAAATCTTCATCAATCTTCCCCACGGTCGCTCCGTGCGTGCAACGCACATCATCTGCCAGGATTTCCAACCCAGGTATCGAATCGGCTCGCGCCGTCTTGCTCAACACCAGGTTCCGGTTCGCCTGGTACCCGTCAGTTTTTTGTGCGCCAGGAGCGACATAGATCATTCCCTGCCACACAGAGCGGCTTTCTTGCACCAATGCGCCTTTGAATAGCAAATCGCTGGTCGTGTTTTCCGCGTAGTGATTTTGCTGTGTGTCGTGGTCCAGATGTTGGTCGTGATCGGTGAAGTAGAATCCCGACATCTTACCCGTGCTACCCTTCCCAACCAGGTCTATCTCCGAGAAATTCTTAGTCAGGTGGCTGCCCACAGCGCCAAATACCCAGTCCAGATTCCCATCCCGATCAACCCGCGCCCGCTCGTGCGAGAAGTTCCAAACGTTTTCTCCCCAGGACTGCAATTCTACAAAGCGCAAATTCGCCGCCGGACCTACGTTGAGTTCAACAATCCCGGCGTGCATCGCCTGTCCCTGTTCCGTTGGAGAAGCCGCCTCATGGACGTAGGTTGCCGAAGCGCCTTCTTCAAGCCACACCAACACGTGCGACACGTATGCCAGCCCACTTCCCGGCCCCCACAGCAAACTGTGTAGCGGCGCGTCCACCGTCACATTGCGCGGAACGTACAAGAACACCCCGCTTTGCGCCTGCGCAGCCACCAAAGCCGCAAACTTTCCATCGGTAGCTTTCACGGCTTTTCCAATCGCCTTTTCAACCAGTTCAGGATGCTCGCGGAAGGCCGTTTTGAGGTCTGTAAACACTACACCTCTTTTTCGCAGGTTGTCATCAAGCGTTGCTTCCGCTTTTCCCGCCATTAATACTACCTGTCCACCGTTGTCGCCATCAGCCAGTGGTTTGAGTAATTCTTCAGGAGCTGGCGGTAAGTCCAGGTAAGCATCTTTAGCAGGAAATTTGAAGGCATCTACTTTCAAGGGGCGAATATCTGTCCGCCGCCACGCCTCTTCCTGGTTACTGGGAACCGGCAGCGACTGGAAAACCTTCCAGGCGTTCTCTTTATACGTCCGCAACCCTTCACTTCCCAGGTCCATTTCGCCCAGGTTGAAATCGAATTTGAATTCCCGAGGGGCAGCCATGTCGTCTCGTCGGGAGCGAGTAATGACTCTTGGAGTTTCTTTCATGATGCTTCCTTGCCTATCCGATCGAACCTTCCATTTGTAATTGGATCAACCGGTTCATTTCCACCGCATATTCCATCGGCAATTCTTTTACCAACGGCTCGATAAAACCCGACACGACCATCGTGGTCGCCTCTTCTTCGCTCAATCCACGACTCATCAAGTAGAAGAGCTGCTCTTCTCCCACCTTTGACACCGACGCTTCATGACCAATGGTCACATCTTCTTCGTCGATCTCAATGTAAGGATACGTGTCCGAACGGGATTTGTCATCCAGCAATAATGCGTCACAAACCACATTGGACTTAACGTTTTCAGCTCCCTTGTAGACCTTCAGCAAACCGCGGTACGATGCGCGCCCTCCGCCCTTGCTGATCGACTTAGAGGTGATCTTGCTGCTGGTATTCGGCGCAAAGTGAACCACTTTGCCGCCCGCGTCTTGATGCTGACCGCGTCCGGCAAAGGCAATCGAAAGGATTTCGCCGCGTGCGCCTGGTTCCATCAAATAACACGACGGATACTTCATGGTCACCTTCGAGCCTAGATTGGCATCCACCCATTCCATCGTGCCATTCTCAAATACCTTCGCTCGCTGCGTCACCAGGTTATAGACGTTGTTTGACCAGTTTTGAATCGTGCTGTATCGCACCCGGGCGTTCTTCTTAACAATGATCTCGATCACGCCGCTGTGGAAAGAGTCGGTAGTGTATTGAGGGGCAGTACAGCCTTCCACATAGTGGACCTGCGCGCCCTCATCGGCGATGATCAACGAGCGCTCAAACTGACCAATATTGGCTACATTCAGGCGGAAGTAAGCCTGCAGGGGCAAGTCTACTTTCACGCCTTTGGGAACATACACAAACGACCCGCCCGACCAAACCGCGCTATTGAGCGCTGAGAATTTATTATCCTCAATCGGAATTACGGTGCCGAAGTATTCCCGGAACAAATCGGGGTACTTTCGCAACCCATCCTCGATACTCACAAAGATCACGCCTTGCTTCTCAAGGTGTTCCAGAATACTGTGATACACCATCTCCGATTCATACTGAGCGCCAACACCCGCCAGGAATTTCTGCTCCGCTTCGGGGATTCCCAGTTTATTGAAAGTATCTTTGATCGTGTCGGGAACATCATCCCAGGATTTGCCCTCGGCTTCCGTCGGCTTCACATAATAATAAATGTCATCCAGGTTCAACTGCGCCAGGTCCGCGCCCCAAGCAGGCATCGGTCTTTTTTGGTAATGCTCCAATGCCTTCAAACGGAACGCAAGCATCCATTCCGGCTCGCCTTTCATTGCCGAAATTTGCCGGACGACATCCGCATCCAAACCTTTCCGGCTCTTGAACACATAAGTTTCAGGATCGCTAAAGCCATACTGGTATTCGCCCAGACCCTCTAGCAATTTTTCTTCGCTTGTAGCACCCATAAGTTCCTCCAGGAACGGCTCTACCGTTAAGAAACCACCGGCTCGTATTTTTCACGCACCCAGTCGTACCCGTGCTCTTCCAGGTGCAGCGCCAAATCTGCTCCACCCGATTCGACAATTCGACCGTCCAACATGATATGGACAACGTCCGGGCGGATGTAATTCAATATGCGCTGATAGTGGGTAATGAGCAGCACGCCCATCTCTCCGCTGCGTAACGCATTCACGCCTTCCGAAACAATTCGCAGCGCATCAATATCCAGCCCCGAATCTGTCTCGTCCAGGATAGCGATTTCAGGCTTCAACACAGCCATCTGCAAGATCTCTGCTCGCTTCTTCTCTCCGCCCGAAAAACCGTCATTCAAGTACCGCCCGGCGAAGTTCTGATCCACCTTCAGCAAATCCATCTTCGCTTTCATCATCTTGCGAAACTCAGGAATCGGAATCCCTTTGTCTTCGGGGTTCTCCGCCCGCCGGCGAGCATTCAACGCTGTCCGCAAGAAGTTCGCCACCGTTACCCCTGGGATCGCCACAGGATACTGAAAGGCCAGGAACACACCCAGACGGGCACGCTCATCTGGCTCAAGCTCCAGAATATTCTGCCCCTTAAACCAAACCTCCCCACCCGTCACTTCATAATTCGGGTGTCCCATCAGGGTGTACGCCAGGGTTGATTTTCCGGTTCCGTTAGGACCCATGATGGTATGCACTTCACCCTGCGGTAGTGTGAGGTTGAAGCCCTTGAGAATTTCTTTTCCTTCAATTGCCACGCGCAAATCGCGAATCACTAATTCTGACATCTCAGTCGAACTCCTTTTTCATTGTTCTAAAATACACCCGGAGTATCCGGAGCAGCTTGTTTTGAACTTTCGTCATTATAGCACGTCGGTATTTGTTCGTCAATATTTAACATAAAAATCTTATATATTGACAAATTTAATTTCATTATGTTATACTCACACAAATGAATTGGTCAAACGGGAAGAAAGACACATCAGGTGGCAAATGGTTATGAAAAGCACTCGGGATCGGATCGTTCAGACTCTCCTGAATCATCCCAAATCCACCATCAACGACCTAGCAAACGCCGTAGGAATAAACGGGATTTCTGTCCGCCACCATATCAATAGTCTGATGGCAGATGGTTTGGTTTCCGTAGAAGAAGTGCGCCACGGTGTGGGACGCCCACGCCAGGTGTATTCCTTATCGGAAAAAGGCCAGGAAATGTTTCCCACCAGCTATTTACGCCTCACCAACCGTCTGCTCGATCAAATCAAAGAATCACTTCCCGGCCCAATCGTGGTGAAATTGTTCTCACAAATCGCATCCGAGATGGCAGCCGACTCTGCAAACCGCGTCAAAGCGCTCTCCACTGAACAGAAATTGGATGCGCTCAAAGAACTCCTCGCCCATGAAGGTTTTTCTGTAGAGTGGGAAGACAACGGCGACGCCTATCACGTCCACGAAATCACCTGCCCCTACTACCACATTGGTCAATCGCATCCTGAAGTATGTAGCGTTGATCAGCAGTTGATTTCCACCATCCTTTCGCTCCCCGCCGAAAAGATCCACTGTGTTCTCCGCGGCGACAGCCACTGCACTTATGTAATTCCTAAAGAACCCCAACCAGAGAGGTAATTTTTCAATGGAAAGCCAACCCGTAAACCTCAATCGCCCAGCCTGGAAAATCGACACGACCCACCCAGACCTCGTCGAAACCGTGACTGATGCCTTCCGTGAGGTCGTTGACCCCGAAATCGGCCTCAATATCGTTCAGCTTGGTTTGATCCGCGACGTGACCATCTCCGACGATTCTGCGCTCGTCAAAATGATTCTCACCACACCCTTCTGCCCCTACGGCCCTGCCATGCTTGAGACCACTCGCCAAAAAGCCGAAGCCGCTCTCAACATGCCCACGCATATTGACCTTGGAATGGACGTGTGGGACTTTTCGATGATGGAAGAAGGCCTCGGAGATTGGGGATTGTACTAAAGGTCATTTATCGAATAACAAAAGTCCTCTGGAGGAAATCCGGGGGATTTTTTATTTTTAGCATATAATCCCAGAAAAGTTATTTTCCATCTACCCAAATCCAGGAGCGCTATGATTCGCTCGTTATACTTGACTTCTCTCCAATCCGTTCAAAAGGACCTGTCCATACCAGAAATCCAGCAAGCCGCCGCCTCAAACCAGGGACTGTTATGGATCAGCCTTGAGCACCCCGATGAGGCAGAGCTTCTCTCTATCCTCTCGGAAACATTCCACTTCCACCCTCTGGCCATCGAAGACTGCCAGAGCCAGGGTTACCAGGTTCCAAAATTGGATGATTTTGGATCCTACCTCTTCATCATTGCCCATGCCATTCCGATCGACCAGCATTTTGACGAGTCCGACCCGCTCGAATTGGATATTTTCCTGGCAAAACATTTCATCGTCACCAACTTCCGCAGCCCCCACCTGCCCGCTATTGATACTGTGTGGAACCGAATCGCCGTGGATGATCGTGTACTCAGCCATGGCACCGATTTCCTCTGTCACGCCATCTTGGACGCGGTTGTCGATGAGTACATGCCTGTCCTGGATCACATGGATGACAAACTGGAATACCTTGAGGAGCAAGTCCTTGCGCGCCCCACCCCAGCCATCCTTACTCAGGTGCTCGAACAAAAACACAATATCATGTTCTTTCGCCGTACCATCACTCCCCAACGCGAAGTGATCAATCGCCTCAGTCGAGACGAATTCCCCATGGTAGATCGCCATAGCCGAATTTACTTTCGTGACATTTACGATCATTTAGTTCGCATTCAAGAATTGACCGAATCTTTACGCGACATCGTCAGCAGCGTGTTGGATATTTACCTGAATTCCACCTCTCTCCGCCTCAACGAGATCATGAAAGCCTTGACTATCGTCTCCACCATCTTTTTACCGCTTTCCTTCGTTGCCGGTGTGTATGGCATGAATTTTCACTTCATGCCTGAGTTGACCTGGCGTTTCGGCTACCTGTTCGTGTGGATGTTGTTTGTCGCCATCTTCGTTGCGATGCTCATTTTCTTTAAACGCCGTAATTGGTTCTAGTTGCTCTTGTATGGTAAGATAGAAACTTATCATCCAGATCGAGAAACAACAAGAAGGGGGCTCATCACTTCATCGGAGGGCATGGATTCATGGTAAATATCATCACAGACAGCACCGCTGATCTTGGCTCCGCCTTAATTTCTCAACATAACATCGAAGTAATCCCGCTCTATGTCACCATCCAGGGTAAATCCTATAAGGACGGTATCGAAATTAGTATTGCGGATTTATTCAAATCGGTCCAAGAATTCGGGCAATTACCGCAAACCTCCGCGGCCACAATCATTGGATTTCAAGAGCTCTTTACCCGTCCAGGAGAGCACATTTATGTCGGCATCTCCAGCCAACTCTCGGCCACTGTCCGAAACGCCCAACTTGTCGCCGAACACATCGAGCCCGGAAAAGTCCACATCATCGACTCGCTCAACCTCTCTTCTGGAATCGGGCTTTTGGTTTTAAAAGCTGCCGAGCTTCGCGACAAGGGGGTTGCCGCCCAAGAGATTGCCGATCAAATATCTGCTCTCGTGCCCAAGGTGCGCACAGCATTTGTCATCGAAACCCTCGACTACCTGTACAAAGGCGGGCGTTGTTCCGCCATGCAAAACATCATGGCCAGCCTCCTCCGCATCCGTCCCATCATTGCCGTCCAACCTGATGGCGCCCTCAACGTTCGCGAAAAAGTACGGGGATCGCGCGTAAAAGCTTTGGCTGCCCTCCTCAACGACTTCAAATCCAATCTACCTCAGATTGACCTCCAACATATCTTTGTCACCCATACTGGTTGCGACGCTGACGCGGATTATCTGAAACAAGAAATCCAGGCGTTGTCCCCGAACAGCAATGTATATATCACCCTGGCTGGTAGCGTCATCGCCAGCCACTGTGGACCAGACACCATCGGCATTCTCTATCTTCTCAAATAGGACAATGGAACAACAAAAAAAGCGAGTGGAGGTTTTTCCACTCGCTTTTTTTCTAAATTGAGGACTAAATGACACCGAGCGCTTTTCCGACCTTTCCAAACACCTCCAATACCCGGTCCATCTGTTCGTCGGTGTGCGTAGCCATGTAGCTGGTCCGCAGCAATTGCATTCCAGGGGGCACCGCCGGCGACACCACCGGATTGACGAACACGCCATTATCGAACAATGCTTTCCAGAACCCGAAGGTACGCTGATCATCCCCGATGATGATCGGGATAATCGGGGTGACGGATTCGCCTACATTGAACCCCATCTGCTTGAAGGCAACTCGCATCTTCGCGCCAATTTGGCCAACCCGCTCAACGCGCTCTGGCTCCTGTTCCATGATGTCCAAAGCCGCTAGTGCCGCCGCTGCATTGGCAGGCGGGATACTGGCACTGAAGATGAACGAACGCGCAAAGTGCTTGATGTAGTGAATGATATCGTCACCACCGGCGATAAACCCACCCAACGAGGCAAACGACTTGCTAAACGTGGACATGATCAAATCCACGCCGTCTGAAACGCCCAAGTGCTCAGCCGTTCCACGCCCGCCGCCCACCACGCCGATACCGTGGGCATCGTCCACCATCAAGCGCGCGCCGTACTTCTGACACACAGGTATCATTTCAGGCAGTGGGGCCAGGTCTCCGCCCATGCTGAACACACCATCCACAACGACCAGTTTTCCAGCCTGCTCCGGCAGTGATTTCAGCACCCGGTCCAGGTGCTCCATGTCGTTATGCCTGAAGCGGGCAATTTCGCCGTAGCTCAAACGAGCGCCATCTACAATGCTGGCGTGATCATCTTTATCCAACACGACATAATCACCCCGCCCAACAACGGCGCTAATTGTCCCCAGGTTCGCTTGCATGCCTGTCGAAAAAACCAGAGCAGCCTCCTTACGGACGAATTTCGCCAATCGCCGTTCCAGTTCCTCGTGCATTTCCAAGGTTCCGTTCAAAAACCGAGAACCCGTGCAACTCGTCCCGTAACGTTCAATGGCTTTGCAAGCTGCCTCGCGCACCTTTGGGTGAGTGGTCAATCCAAGGTAATTATTGGACCCACACATGATTAACCGTTTACCCTGAAACACAACCTCGGTTCCCTCATTCTCGTTCAGCGGAATGAAATACGGATACCATCCTTCTCGGATCGCATCGCGGGCAACCGTAAATTGCTTGGATTTTTCAAAAATATCCATTCTTTTCCCTCGCATAATAATATACTTGCTTGTAAGAAACGGAATTCAGGAAACCAAATTTCCCGGTAGCTCGGGGTCTATTCATCACCCCGAGCCTGGAATGCATAGATTATAGCTTAGAAAGCCCAAAAAATCCCGATGGATTTTTCCGGAACAGGTATAATCATCCAAATGCGCCGCTCTGTCAGATATCTTCGTTACCTTTCTCGTCGCCTGAGCGGAGATAATCAATTTTTGCATTTCGGGAGCGAATATGACTCATCTTTTCGGAGCAATTGAGGCCGGAGGAACGAAATTCGTTTGTATGGTTGCCAACGGGCCGGATGACATCCGGGCAGAAGTCCGCTTTCCTACCACAAGTCCCGATGAAACCATCAGTAAGGCTATCCAATTCTTCAAGGAACAAACCGAGATCATTGGTGAACCCATCCGCTCGCTAGGGGTCGCCTGCTTTGGTCCTGTCGATCTGGACCCTACTTCCCCTACCTACGGTTTTATTACATCCACTCCTAAGCTCCACTGGCGCAACACCGATGTAGTCGGCCCCCTACAGAATGCGCTCCAGATCCCAGTCGCCTTTGACACAGATGTCAATGTCGCCGCAATCGGTGAAGGGACGTGGGGCGCGGCGCAAGGTCTCACGGATTTTTGTTATCTGACCATTGGCACAGGCATTGGCGGTGGAGTCATTTCGGGCAGCAAACCCATTCACGGACTCGTCCACGCCGAAGTCGGGCACATGCTTTTACCCCATGATCGGCAGTACGACCCATTCACGGGCGGCTGCCCTTACCATGGCGACTGCTTTGAAGGCCTGGCTTCTGGTCCCGCCATGGAAAAGCGCTGGGGCGTCCCCGCCTATACGCTTCCAGCCGATCATCCCGCCTGGGATCTCGAAGCTTCTTACATAGCCGCTGCCATGCACTCTCTTACTTGTATCACCTCGCCCCAACGGATTATCTTAGGCGGCGGTGTCATGCAACAGATGCAGCTCTTTCCGCTCATCCGCGCAAAGACTGTCCAATTATTGGGCGGCTACGTCCAGTCCTCAGCCATCCTGGACCAAATCGACTCCTTCATCATCCCCCCCGGCCTGGGAACGCGATCTGGCGGACTCGGCGCCATCGCCATTGCCCGCCAGATCGGATAAGTCGACAAACATTACACAGGCTAAAGGATTTCGTCCACCGTGTTGCCCGTCAGGTGCAAGCGGATGGCTCGCCGCTTACGTCCCACCAGAGATTCCAGGTCGCCTAAAGCTTGAGCGCGCTCCAACACCCCAAAACTAACCCCTTGCGTTGGAATCTCAATGTCTTCAACCGGGTCTGCGGTTATCTGCAAGAACATACCGGAGTCCGGCCCTCCCTTGTGGAGTTGCCCGGTCGAATGCAAGAAACGCGGGCCAAAGCCTAATGTAGTTGGCAACCCCGTCACGTCCTGCACTTTTTTCCGCAGCGCCTGCAGTTTTTGCTTCATCAGTGGATTGCGTGGTAGATATGCATTAATCGCCACGTAATCGCCTTGTTTCGCTTGCGCCAGGAAAGCCCGGACCGCTTCAGGCAAATCTTTCGCCTTGGCGATTTCTTCGCATGCCGTGCCAAAAATTCGTCCACCTTGCCCGCTCCAAATCGGATCGCCCTCATCCAAATGCTTAATGGACTTATACACATCCAATTTATTCTTGGTCAAGGTCTTGTTTTCTTGTACGTCCGGTTGGTCGAAGCTATTTACTCCCAGCACCGCGCAGGCAACCGCTGTCGCCAATTCCCAACGATAAAACTCAGCGGCAAGGTCATAAGGGTCCGTGGATGTCAAAGTTAGCACAGGTAATCCATGCTCCTTCAATCCATCCACAAACGGCTGTTTGCTTCCATCCGACTTCAAGTACACAACAATCCGGTCTTTGCCATATTGGTCAGCACACATTGCCGGCTCTTCATCGATGGGCAAAATACCCTTGCCATCCTTCCCGCTGCTTTCCGCAATTAATTGCTCCAGCCATGCGCCTAAAGGAGCCCACAAATCATCTGCTACCAAAGTCAATTTATCTCGGCCTTGCAAGGCAGCCATTCCCAACGCCGCGCCCAAAACCAAACCCGGATTGCGCCCAGCAGGAACGTCTACGGCGCATTGATCCGCCATCCACTGGCCTCGATCCAACAATCGACTCACATCTAGCCCCATCAAACCCGCTGGGACCATTCCAAACGCTGTCAACGCTGAATTCCGTCCGCCCACCATCGGGTCCGCCAGGAACACATGTCGATAGCCCAGACTTTCCGCCATTGCCGCCACCGGCGTGCCGGGGTCGGTCACCGCGATAAAATGGTCTTTAGCCTTCTCTCCGAATTTTTCCCGCGCCAATGCCCAGAAGTAGTCTTTGAACGCATTCACTTCACTGGTGGTGCCGGATTTACTGGCTACTACAAGCAGAGTCCGCTCCAAAGGCGCCCACTCCGCCGTCTGTTTCACCTGACCCGGATCCGTTGAATCCAGGATAATCAGATCCAGTCCAGGCTTGCCGTTCGCGGCGCCAATCCCACAAACCAACCGCATGACTTCCGGGGCCAGAGAAGAGCCGCCCATGCCAAGCAACACCACATGAGTATAGCCCTCATTCTGGGCTTTGGCCAAGGCTTTCTCTAAATCCGGGATCAATCCTCGGCTTGTTTCGGGGGCCGTCAGCCACCCCATGCGTTTGCGAATCTCTTCCTGTCCCTTGGGGTCGGCCGTCCACAAAGATGCGTCATGCGCATGAACCCGCTTCGAACAACCCATTTCGGCCATCTTCTGGATCCGCCCGGCAACTGCTTCTTGCAGATCACCCAATTCGGCCTGAGCAGCCTTCCGCCGCTTCTCAATCGAGTCGAGCAAAGCAGCATAGGCGTCTTCAAAGGCCTTCACGCCATCCCGCTCCAACTTATCCGTCACCTCAACCATCGAGACACCAACCGCCTCCAGGTCGTTCAAAGCGGCTTTCGCCCCCTGCAAATCCTCAACCAGGCTCAATCGGGCTTGACCATGATCGCGGTAAGCATCCAGTGTCTGTGGGGGCACAGTATTTACAGTGTCCGCGCCAATCAGTTCTTCTACATAAATCACGTCACGATAATTCGGGTTCTTGGTGCTCGTGGAAGCCCACAGAGGTCGTTGCGTCCGTGCGCCTGCTTTCCTGAGCAATTCAAACCGCTCACCGTTGAACTTCTCCAAGAACAACGCGTAAGCCATGCGAGCATTCGCGATCGCCGCTTTCCCCATTAATTCGGCGGCTTTTGGCTGACTCTGCGTTATTAACGCCAACCGAGCATCCACCTCCGAGTCAACACGGGAAATAAAGAAAGAAGCCACCGACGCAATCTGCTCCACCGGCAAGCCCCGAGAAACGCGGTCTTCCAGGCCAGCCAGGTACGCCTCGATCACTTCAGCGTATCGCGCGAGCGAGAAAATCAGGGTGACATTTACGTTCACTCCCGCAGCGATCGCAGCCCGGATCGCCGGAATACCCGCTTTGGTTGCCGGAATCTTAACCATCAGGTTTGGCCGGTTCACCATATTCCACAAGCGAAGCGCTTCGCGCAAAGTGCCTTCCGTGTCATTCGCCAGGTTCGGGCTTACTTCCAGGCTGACATAGCCATCTCCGCCCCTGGACTCTTGATACAACGGGCGGAACAAATCCGCCACCGCGCGGATATCTTCAACGGCCAACTGAATAAATATTTCTTCCGCGCCCCATCCCGACCATGCCATCGGCATGAGAGCCGAGTCATAATCGCTGGTTTTCGAGATTGCCTGGTTGAAAATTGACGGATTCGAGGTAATCCCCCGAATTTCCCCCGCGGTGATCATGCGCGGCAGCGTGCCATCCTCAATCAAGCGGCGTTGAATATTGTCATACCATAAAGATTGACCCAATTTGTGCAGCGATTCGATTGCACCCATTCTTTTATTTCTCCTTATCCTGATATCGAGCCTTTCGCTTCGATGGCTCGGACTTTACCCACCCTTCGGAGGTGCCTTTCTTCTCGAGTGAATTCGGCGCCCAAAAAAGCCTGCACAAGCTCGGTTGCCAGCGCCGGGCCAATGATCCGCGCTCCCAGGCACAAAACATTCATATCATCGTGTTCCACGCCCTGGTGAGCCGAATAAGTGTCATGGCACAATCCAGCATAGATACCCCGGATCTTGTTGGCCGCAATGCAAGCCCCAATGCCAGAGCCGCAAATCAAAATACCTCGTTCAGCCTGGCCTGAGTTGATTGCCTGGCCGATCTTTTCGGCAAAATCTGGATAATCTGAACTACTCTCGTCAAACGCGCCCAAATCCACAGTTTCATGCCCGGCAGTTTTCACCGCCTCCAAAATGGTGGCTTTAAGCGGGAATCCACCATGATCGCTTGCAATTGCTACGCGCACTTTTCCCTCCAGCCTACTTCAATAACTCGAGCGCCCTCTCAACCACGGCGTCACTGGTAATCCCGAATTGGGCGTACAATTCTTTGTACGGAGCCGAAGCGCCATAATGGTCGAGGCAAATGATCGCGCCCTTCGAGCCCGTCCATTTTTCCCAACCCATACCAATGCCGGCCTCCACTGCCACCCGCTTTTCGATGTTGCTTGGCAGCACCGACTCGCGGTATTCACCCGATTGCGCCGCAAACAGCTCCCAGCAAGGGAAGGACACCAACCGTACAGCCACGCCTTGTTCGGCCAGCTTTTCGCCTGCCGTAACGATCAACTCCACCTCGGACCCCGAAGCCATCAAGATGACCTCGGGCGTCCCCTTTCCCAAGTCGGCCAGGACATACGCACCCTTATGCAAACCTTCCGCTGGCGCAAATACACTACGATCCAGTGTTGGCACAGCCTGTCTGGTCAAAGCCAAGACCGAAGGTCCATGTTGGTTGCCAATCGCCGCTTTCCAGGCTTCCCGAGTTTCGTTTGCATCCCCTGGCCGAAGCACCAACAGATTCGGGATGGCTCGCAACGCCGCCAGATGTTCCACAGGTTGATGCGTTGGGCCGTCTTCGCCAAGTCCAATGCTGTCATGAGTAAATACCCAAATACTCTGCAAATGCGAAATCGCCGATACACGCACAGCGCCGCGCATATAATCAGAGAACACCAGGAAAGTCGCCCCGTAAGGAATCACTCCGCCGTGGTAAGCCATGCCATTCACCACAGCCCCCATGCCATGCTCACGCACACCGTATTGCATGTTACGGCCTTGCGGAGAATTCGGCTGGAATGAGTCAACTCCCGTCAGCCAGGTATTGGTCGAAGGCGCCAGGTCAGCGGAACCACCAAGAATTTCCGGGAGCTTGGCCGCCAGCGCATTAAGCACCTTTCCAGAGGCAACGCGCGTGGCCACGCCCTTCGCATCTGCCGGGAACTCCGGCAAGCCATCCGCCCAATGATCGGGAAGTTCTCCCGCCAGGCGGCGCTTTAATTCACGACCTTGTTCTGGATAAGCATCCAGGTAGTTGGCAAATTTCGTATTCCAGGCTTGCTCCAGAGCCGCGCCCCGCTCCCCGGTTTCACGGAAAAACGCCAAAGCATCATCCGGCACATAAAAACGTGGTTCGATAGGCCAACCCAACTTTTCCTTGGCCCCATTTAATTCCTCATCACCCGGAGCTTCGCCATGCGCCTTCGCGGTGCCTTGCCTTGTCGGCAATCCATACCCGATCTGCGTGCGGCACACAATCAAACTTGGTCGTGGATCTTGTTTGGCAACCTGAATTGCCTGATCAATCGCATCCACATCATTCCCATCCGGAACGTGCAAAATGTGCCATCCATAAGCGGCAAAGCGCATCGCCCGATCTTCTGTAAAGGCCACATCCGTCGAGCCCTCAATCGAAATGTGATTGTCATCATACAAGTAAATTAACTTTCCCAGGCGCAAGTGACCGGCCAGAGATGCGGCTTCAGAAGCCACGCCTTCCATCAAATCGCCATCGGTCACGATTGCATACACATAATGATCGATAATATCGTGCCCTGCCTGATTATAGATCGCAGCCAGGTGCTTTTCAGCAATAGCCATACCTACGCCATTCGCCAATCCCTGGCCCAAAGGCCCGGTCGTCGTCTCAACGCCCGGTGTCCAGCCAAACTCGGGGTGTCCGGGGGTTTTACTGCCCCACTGCCGAAAACGCTTCAGCTCCTCCAAAGGCAGATCGTAGCCGGCCAGGTACAGCAGGCTGTACAGCAGCATAGAACCGTGTCCTCCCGACAGGATGAACCGATCACGGTTCGCCCAATTGGGATTCTTCGGATTGTGTCGCAGGTGGCGCGTCCAAATCGTGTAAGCCATCGCCGCCGCTCCCATCGGAAGACCCGGGTGACCAGACTTGGCTTGCTGTACCCCATCGGCCGAGAGAAAGCGGATAGCATTGATTGCCTTCGCTTGAAGTTCAACGGTTTCTTTCATGTTCAAAAATCCTTTCGTGGGAATAATAACACCTTATTTTACCACTGCTCAAAATCATCCGTCTGTGATTTTCAGAAATTCTTCCCCCTCAAACCCAATTTCACGGGAATGGTTCAGCCAGTTAGGGTTGCTGCTGTAAATACGCCAACAACACACTCGCGTACGCGGCAATTTCCTCATCACCATTTATTTCCGCCAGCCGTACCGCTTCTTGATAAGCAGCCCCTGCCCCAGCCGAGTTCCCCTGTTTCTGCAAGCATTGCCCCAGAACCAGAAAACCATTCGCCGATTGTGGATTCAAAGCTACCCCCTGCTCAGCATCCGCGACCGCCAGGTCGAACCGGCCAGTTTCCAAATAAGCCTCGGCGCGCAGGAAATAAAACTGTTCTTCCGTACCGGACAGCTGTTTAGCCCTATCAAATACCTCGCCAGCTTCTGCTCGGCTTCCCACCTCCCCTAACAGCACCCCCTTGAGGATGAGCAACTCGGGGTCATCGGCGACCACAGTCAAACCCTGATCCACCAGGTTTAATGCTTGCTCAAAATCCCCTCCTCGAGCAGCCTCTTGAGCCCCATCGACCGCATTAACCCGGGCGAGCACCATCGGATCTGGCCTGAGGAATAACATGTATACGCCGGCCAGCAAGCCAAGTATCAGAGCGCCAACGCCCAGGATTTGTGCGCTGCGCCGCAATTTCCCCTTCCGCTCATTGGCAATCACGCCATCAAGATACCACCACCAGCCAGACTCAGCCGCTCCGCGGCTGGTCCGCCTGGCTTTCAGTTCAGCCCCGCCGCCGATCTCTCTCAAGATAAGAGCGGCCTCCTTCCGGACACTGGCTTGAACACTCTCAAATTGAGCCTTCTCGGCCAACAAAGCCGATCCGTGATTTTCTTGTTCCTTCACTCGCTCTTGAACTGCGTCTAACAAGGTCAGAATCTCTAGCGCGCGATCTTTCTGTCCTGAACCAATTCTTCCCAGGAGCGCCTCAATTTGATCGAGCATCCCTCCGATGGTTTCAAGGTTCATTCGTCTCTGCCCCCATCACTTCATCATCATAGCGGACCCCAATCCGTTCACCCGGATTGAGTATCAGGAAATTCTCATTCCATTCCCCCCACAGCAATTGGTGAATAAGCTGACGATCGCCGCTCAGTTTTTCAAACACCCACCCTCTCTGCTCCGAATCTCTTCTCGCCTGCGCCTCAACCTCACTCCCATCCCCTATCCCCATATCAATATAGACCGCCCGCTGATAATGTGCCTGCCAGGCGCCCATCATCGTCATCAGATAATCCGCGTTATCAACGCCATATTTTTCAACATACGCCTGATACGTAGACTTCAAGTCATTTCCTAATTCAGCCGCCCCCAATGAAAGAGCCGTTCCAGGGTCGGTATTTCGCTGCAAGTAATCTAGCGCGTACCAGTAGGTTCCTGGCTGGTTCTCAAATTGGTCCTTGTACCGCTCTCGGCTACCCAGGAAGAGTGTAATGCAATCGTGCGCCTTCGGTATAACCAGCTTGATATTCTCAGCCCGCAAGTCATAGGTCGCTTTTCCACACAATCCATAAGCCAAAACCACGGCATCATACGCTTCAGCCTGAATCGCCCGGATCTTTTCTTGCAAAATTCCACGCAGCCCGCCAGGATCAACATGGTACCCGAGTTTGACGATATCCACGTCGATGATATGGGGAGATAGTGCGGCCTCCAAGTAGACCAATCTGGCCAACGCCTCACAGCCAATACACTTTATGCGCATTCCAGTCACTCCTTGCGTGACATTATACAGCCAAAGGGCATAAGAAAGGCGCATGACCCCTTCATTTCAATATGTTATACTACGCACGAGGAAGGTGCGTGGGCCATCAAGAATCGTCGCGGAAGGACCATCCCTTATCACTACGCATTCCAAAGACCCTGATTGTGCATCTGGTCGTGTTCAATCCATATCAGAGGAGTATCCATGAAAAAAGACTTCATCACCGTCGCCGATTTTTCTCCGGATGAGCTGCAAAGCATGCTCGACCTGGCGATCGAATTGAAAAAAGAATATTTTTCTGGCGGAAACCGCCCGCTGCTCAAGGGTAAGGTCCTGGGAATGATTTTCCAGAAACCCAGCCTGCGCACGCGTGTCAGCTTTGATATGGCCATGCGCCATCTCGGAGGCGACGCCTTGTACCTGTCCCCCAACGAAATCGGCCTTGGGCAGCGCGAATCCGTTGCCGACGTAGCCCGTGTCCTGGCCGGCTATGTGCATGGAATCATGGCGCGCGTCTTTTCACATCAACACATCTTGGAACTTGCCCAATACG
Organism: uncultured Anaerolinea sp.; assembly: GCA_964403875.1. Classification (GTDB taxonomy): domain Bacteria; phylum Chloroflexota; class Anaerolineae; order Anaerolineales; family Anaerolineaceae; genus Anaerolinea. The sequence goes on from CAYOHX010000001.1 coordinate 55,477, forward strand.
CCGATATTCCCGTCATCAACGGCCTGAGCGATTACGACCACCCGTGCCAGGCAATGGCAGACGCCCAAACAATTATTGAAAACTTTGGCTCGATCAAAGGACTCAACGTCGCCTTCGTCGGCGACGGAAACAACGTGGCCGTCTCCCTGATGCACATTGTCACCAAATTGGGTGGGAATTTCATCCACTCTGGCCCTCGCGGCTATGATATCCAACCAGAAGCCATCGAGCTGGCCCGAAAGTTCGCCGCCGATAGTGGCAGCCAGATATCTTTCAACCGCGACCCTCATCAGGCCGTCCGCGGAGCGCATGTCATCTACACCGACACCTGGACCAGCATGGGGCAGGAAGCCGAAACCAAAGAACGCGAGAAAGTCTTCCCGCCTTATCAGGTCAATGCCCAGTTGGTCGCCCAAGCCGATCCAAAAGTGATCGTCATGCACTGCCTCCCTGCCCATCGCAACCAAGAATTAACCGACGACGTTGCCGATGGCCCTCATTCGGTCATCTTCCCCCAGGCCCACAACCGCCTGCATGCCCAAAAGGCCGTTCTTGCCCGAACCTTTGGAGTAGCCTAAACCATGAATGCTTCCGAGCTCATTCGTCTTGAAGAACAATACGGCGCGCACAATTATCACCCGTTGGATGTTGTAATCGACCGTGGAGAAGGCGTCTGGGTAAGTGATGTAGAAGGCAATCGTTACCTTGATTGCCTCAGTGCCTATTCCGCGCTAAATCAGGGCCACGTTCACCCCGCCATTCTTGCCGCCCTGATCGAGCAAGCCTCAAAAGTAACATTAACATCCCGCGCATTTCGTAACGATCAACTTCCACTTTTCTACAAAGAGCTCTCCGAAATGACCGGGTACGAAATGTCCTTACCTATGAACAGCGGCGCGGAAGCCGTAGAGACCGCTGTCAAATTAGCCCGAAAGTGGGCTTACCAGGTCAAGGGCGTGCCTAAGCATCAGGCCGAGATCATCGTCGCAGCAGGAAATTTCCACGGACGAACCACCACCGTCATCTCATTTTCAACCGAACCCTCTTATCGGGAGTTTTTCGGCCCGTTCACGCCTGGTTTCACCCCAGTTCCCTATGGCGACCTCAAAGCGATGGAACAAGCCATCACCCCCCACACCGCGGCCATCTTGATCGAGCCCATCCAGGGCGAAGGCGGTGTCATCATCCCACCCCCAGGTTACCTGAGAGGGATTCGCGAGTTGTGCGACCGTGAAAAAGTTTTGTTTATCGACGACGAAATCCAAACCGGATTGGGACGCACTGGCAAGCTCTTCGCCGCCGACCATGAAGGCGTCCGCCCCGATATCATCGTAATCGGCAAAGCGCTTTCGGGCGGTTTCTACCCGATCTCGGCTGTTCTAGCCGATAAACCAGTCATGGAGCTCTTTGTCCCCGGCGAACATGGGTCCACTTTCGGTGGGAACCCGCTGGCCGCAGCCGTGGGCAGGGCAGCCCTCAAGGTTATTCGCGACGAAAAACTCATCGAAAATTCGGCCATCCAGGGCGAGTACTTCATCGAACAACTATCCGAGATACCCAGCCGCCACATTAAAGAAGTCCGAGGGCGCGGCTTACTTATCGGAGTTGAACTAAAGCCCGAAGCCGGCGGCGCTCGCCCATTCTGTGAAGCGCTCAAGCAAGAAGGGATCCTCGCGAAGGAAACCCACACTCACGTGATCCGTTTCGCCCCGCCCCTGATCATTGATCGTGAAACCATCGATTGGGCGCTCCCCAAAATTCGATCTGTTCTTCGCCAATCGTAAAAAGCTCTTTCGAGATAGCTCGGGCGCGTGTCTCTGTTTTCAGGGATATGCGCCCCTTTTTTATCCCCCTCCCTCCCTTGCTTATGGTAGACTATAACCAAATCGCCTTCAAGGATCTTGTATGAACCGACGCGCAAAAATCGTTGCTACCCTCGGGCCTGCCTGTCCCGATGAACAATCCATCACGAAACTGGTCCAAGCCGGCATGGATGTCGCCCGCCTGAACTTTTCACACGGCACCCACGAAGATCACGCTGAGCGCATTCGCACGGTCCGTAAGGTATCCGGAATACTACATAAGCCCATCTCTATCCTACAAGACTTGCAGGGCCCCAAACTACGAGTGGGAAATCTCCCCAATGGGGCCGTTCCCTTACAGCCTGGCGAGGTCATCCTTCTTTCCTCCTCACCCGAGCTAGCCGCAGCCGAAGGAGCCACTTTCATTCCGATGGATGTCCCCGACCTGGAGCACAGTGTGGCCCCAGGGAATCGAATCTTGATGGACGACGGCAATCTGGAATTGGTAGTCGTCAATGTCACTCCCGAATCGGTGGAGGCGCGTGTGGTCATTGGGGGAGTACTCAAATCCCACAAAGGTGTCAATCTTCCTGGCGCTAACTTGACCATCCCCGGTTTCACCGAAAAAGATCAGGCCGACCTCGCCTTTGGCATACAAAATGGTGTCGATATCATCGCGCTCTCCTTTGTCCGCACCGCTGAAGATATCACCAAAATCCGCGATGCCATCCGTCAGATGTCGCCTCACAAAATCCCCCCGCCCATCATCGCCAAGCTAGAGCTTCCAGAGGCTATCAAGAACCTCCACGACATCATCCACGCCGCCGATGGCGTCATGGTGGCTCGCGGCGACCTGGGCGTGGAAATGTCTCCCGCCGAGGTACCCACCCTTCAAAAGGATATCATCTATTCAGCCAACCGGCACGGTAAACTCGTTATCACGGCCACGCAAATGCTCGAATCGATGATCCAGAGCCCGCGCCCCACCCGCGCCGAAGCTTCTGACGTAGCCAACGCCATTTTTGATGGAACCGACGCCGTCATGCTTTCCGGCGAAACGGCCAGCGGAAAATACCCCATAGAAGCGATCGCCATGATGTCAGGCATCGTCCAAGAAGCCGAACTCAACTATGACCAATGGGGACATTACCGCGATCTTCCCGAAGAAGCCGCCGAATCCGACTCACTATCAATCACCCGCGCCGCGCGCGAATTGGCCCACGACCGCGACGTGAAAGCCATCGCCGTATTCACCGAAACGGGTCGTACCGCCATTCTGGCATCCAAATCCCGCCCACGCGTCCCTGTCCTGGCCTTCACGCCCTCCACGGACACCTATCAGCGTCTCGGGTTATGCTGGGGTGTAAAACCCTTCCTCATACCGTATGCATCCACAGTGGAAGGAATGTTAGCTCACGTAGAAGCCGCTGCGCTTTCCGGCTCCGATCTACGCCCCGGCGAGCAAATGGTATTGATCTCGGGCTTCCCTGTGGGGGCAATGCGCAAACCCAACTTCGCTCTACTCCACACGATCGGTGAAATCTCCTAAAGGAGCTCAGGGTGGAAATTCACCACATTGACACAACTCGGCCCGGGGACGTTCGCGCGTTCATCAAGCTGGCTTACCCCCTCTACCGAGACCATCCGCTGTGGGTTCCCCCTCTCGAATCCGATCTCCGGCTGCTACTCAACCGGAACAAGCACCCTTTTTATGCCCACTCAACCGCGGAATTCTTTATAGCCAAACAACAAGGTAAGGCGGTTGGCCGAGTGGCCGTTCTCCATCATCGGAACTATTGTGCCCATCACCAACGCCAGACTGCCTTCTTCTACCTGTTTGAGTCCATTAATGACCTGGCCGTTTCGCGTGGGCTGCTGAGCGCGGCACAAGAATGGGCCCAGCAACAAGGCCTGACCCACATCTACGGGAGTAAAGGTTTTCTCCGCTCACATGGGCAAGGTATTCTAGTCGAAGGGTTTGACGAACCGCCCGATATGGGCATTCCTTATAATCCTCCTTATTACGCAACCCTGCTTGAAGATAGCGGGTTCGTTAAAGAAACAGACTTCTTTTCTGGGTACATGCTCCGCAGCCAAACAATTGGAGAAAAAATCCATCTGGCTGCCGACCTGGTAAAAAAACGAGGAAATTTTTGGGTCAAAACCTTCCATACCAGCAAGGAGATGCAAGACTTGATCTCCCAGGTAGAGTCCGTCCACGCGGCTGCGTTTGCCACCAACCCCAATTACATCCCCAGTACGCCGGAAGAATTCCGCTTGATGGCGAAAACCATGATCCAAATCGCCGAACCCGGTATGATCAAGCTCATCATGAAAGACCAGGCCGTGGCTGGATTTGTCATTACCTACCCAAACGTGAACGCAGCGCTTCGTCGTTGTCGCGGGCATTTATTCCCCTTCGGCTGGATCGATGTCTTAATCTCAAAAAAGCGCACCCGCATCGTAGATGGCAATGGTATCGGCATATTGCCCCAATACCAGGGCCTGGGAGCTAACGCATTGATCTATGCGGAAATAGAAAATACCCTTCGCGCCAGGCCTCGCCTGGAGCGTATGGAATACGTTCAGGTAGACGAACGCAACTTCAAGAGCAAATCAGACATGCAAACGCTGGGAGTGCATTGGAACACCACCCATCGCTTTTACGGGAAGGATATATAGAAGACGACAATGACTACCGCCCATCTATTTGACACATTAATCAGCACCCATCAACTTGCCGAGCATCTCACCGATCCGAATTGGATTATCGTCGATTGCCGGTTCGACCTGACCAACCCCTCTTGGGGCTTCGCCGACTATCAACGAGGTCACATCCCTGGCGCGGTATATGCCCATCTCGACAACGACCTCGCCGGCCCCGTCACCCCCAGCACGGGTCGCCACCCTCTCCCCACCCCAGATCAGATGGCTCTTACTTTTGGTAAACTAGGCATCCGAAACACCAGCCAGGTGGTCGTCTATGATACCGTCGGAGGAGGGTTTGCCGGTCGTCTCTGGTGGATGCTCCGGTACTGCAACCATGCTTCAGTGGCCGTATTGGATGGTGGCTACGCGAAATGGAAAGCAGAATCCCTGCCTACCCAATGTGGCGTCCAAACCAATCCCCCCGCTGCTTTCTCGCCCCAAATCCAATCTCATATGCTCGTCACAACCGAACAAGTACAACAGGCTGTTTCCGCCCGAAATGCCATTCTCATCGATGCCCGCGCGCCCATCCGTTACCGCGGCGAACAAGAGCCGATCGACCCGGTTGCTGGCCGCATCCCCGGCGCGCTCAATCGCTTCCATGCCCAAAACCTGACTCCCGAAGGCGCCTTTCTCTCACCCGCCGAAATCAGCGCCCAATTCAATGTGCTCCTCGAGGGAAGGTCCACTTCAGACGCCATCGTTTATTGTGGCTCGGGCGTGACTTCCTGCCATCACATCGTTGCTTTAGCGGCAGCAGGCTTGCCATTACCTCGTCTTTACATTGGCTCCTGGTCTGAATGGATCCGCAATCCATCTCGACCGATCGCTCGCGGTGAATAATCCTGACAGACAATAAACCGGGCCGCCTGATCACAGACGGCCCGGTTTGTTGTTAGAGGAACGTTACGCCAAGAGTCTCTCTCTTAGGAGAACATCCAATTGTTCACCATGTCAATTGTCGAAGACGCCGGTCTGAGTTCTTCGGGCGTAGATCTGTTCAACGCTTTCTCCGGAAGTTTGTACAAATCTAACATCGAGTCAGAATCGGTCTCGACATAGATTAATCCCGTCACCAACTCCCGATTTTCCCGCGCTCGTTCCAACACCTGGAAGGCCTCACCCCGGCTGTGGGGATTGTAATCTTTATCCAACTTGCGCAGCGTGATCGTGGAGCCATCGTATAACTCCACATCCCGAGAAGCGCCTTCCTCGTAATCTTCAACCGTGATCTCATCCTTGGCTGGTTTGAAGATCAGGTCGTGCAGCCGGACTTCGTGGGCTTTGCCGAACACGTACGAATGCAACGAGTCGTCTTTGTTGTTAAACGTCACGCACGGACTGATGATATCCAGAACTGAGATTCCCCGGTGACTGAACGCCGCTTTAATCAACTCTTTTACCTGTTTGGGATCCCCCGCGAAGGACCGCGCCACAAAAGTAGCGTTTGCTGCCAAGGCCTCCAAACAGATGTCTACAGGCTGGTATAGATTCACGCCTTCATGCTTCAAGGTCAAACCCTTCTCGGCGGTGGCCGAGAATTGTCCCTTCGTCAATCCATACACGCCGTTGTTTTCGACAATATACACCATCGGCAAATTCCGCCTCACCAGGTGCTTGAATTGCCCCATACCAATGCTGGCGGTGTCGCCATCGCCGCTGACACCCAGAGCCCGCACCGATGTGTCGGCAAAAATTGCTCCTAAAGCTAAAGATGGCATTCTTCCATGTAAACCGTTGAATGCAAACGACCGCCCCAGAAAATAGGTAGGGCTTTTGCTTGAGCAGCCGATCCCTGAGAATTTCATCACTTCCTCAGGCACCACATCGATCTCATACATGGCTGCAATGATTTGGTTGGAGATTGAATTGTGGCCGCATCCCTGGCACAAAGTGCTAGGCGCGCCGCGGTAATCATTCCGCGCAAGGCCCGCTTTATTAAGAGGTCCGCTTGAAACTGCTGTGTCGCTCATGGTTACTTTTCCTCCTGTGCCAGCAATTCGTCTCGCAGCCATCGCGCGCTGAACGGCAAACCGTCCAGGTGCGCCATGGATCGGAACTTCACCGCATACTGTGGGTAATGAATCTTGAGAAGCTGGAGCAACTGGCCGTCCCGATTTAACTCTGGCACATACACTCGTTCATGGCTTTTCAAGAACGCCTCGATCTCTTCGGTGAAAGGAATAGCCCTCACGCGCAGGTAATCTGTCGCCACGCCGCCTTCCAGCAAGTAATCCCGAGCTTCGTTAATAGCTGGTTCGGTTGATCCTACCGAAAGAATGCCGATGACCGCTCCGGGTTGTTGGCTCAGCACCGGCTTCGGCACATATTGCTTCGCGGTCTCATACTTTCGAGCCAGGCGCGCCATCACTCGCTCCCACACTTCTGGATCTTCGCTGTACCGCCCGTATTCATCATGTCCGGTTCCCCGGGCAAAGTAAGCGCTCCTAGGGTGTCGATTACCAGGTAGGGTCCGGTATGTGATCCCATCGCCATCCACATCCAGGTACCGTCCCCAGGGCTTACCGATCCGCTCCGCCATCTTGTCAATATCTTCTTCCCACAAAACCTTTCCGCGGTCCATGGGCTTCTCTGGGTAGGCGAACTTGGGCGTCATCCAGTTGTTCATACCCATATCCAGATCGCTCAGCACAATTACAGGCATCTGCATTCGCTCGGCGATATCGAAGGCCTGCCACCCAAACTCAAAACATTCATACACCGAGCCAGGGAAGAGTAAAATGTAATGCACATCACCATGCCCGGTAAAATATGCCTGAGTGATATCGCCTTGCGCGGTTCGCGTTGGCAAGCCGGTGCTCGGCCCCACCCGCTGCACGTCCCAAATCACCACTGGAACCTCAGCGTAGTAAGCCAACCCCATATATTCAGACATCAGGCTGAACCCTGGCCCCGAGGTTGCGGTCATGGCCCGCAGCCCAGCCCAGCCAGCCCCCACTGTCATGCCAATGGCGGCCAGTTCGTCTTCCGCTTGCACCACCGCATAATTTTGCTTGCCTGTTTCAGCATCCGTGCGCAGTTGAGGAAGATGTTCGTAAATCGCCTCGGTTAAGGAAGAGGCCGGAGTGATAGGATACCAGCCTACAAATTGAACTCCGCCGTAAATTGCGCCGAGTGCCGCCGCCGTATTTCCATCCGTCAGCATCAAGCCTTCGGTGGCCTTCATCCGCTCGACCCGGTAAGGGTCTTTCTTGGTAAGGTTCTCTGCTGCCCAATTATAGGCCGCCTGTATCACCGTAAAGTTGCTCTCAACCGGCGTCTTCTTATCGTGGAAATGGTACTTGATCGCCGCCAAAATCACATCCAGCTCGATCCCCAAAATTTGGGCAACCACGCCCACATACACCATGTTGGCGATGAAATCCCTCAACGCGGGTGGAACCTGAACAGCCTTGATCAGTTGCTTAATCGGCATTGGATAATAGGTTATATCATCCCGCGACAGCGGCTGGTTGATATCATCGGCGTAAAACACCACTCCCCCCGGCACGAGGAACGTTTGATCTCTCGCAAAAGTAGCAGGGTTCATCGCGATGATCATATCGTCTTTCTCAATCCGCGCGGTATACCCGTTCTTGTTCACGCGCAGCGTGTACCAGGTCGGCAACCCCTGGATATTCGACGGAAAGATATTCTTTCCCGATACGGGAATGCCCATCTTGAAAATCGCCCGCATCAAAGTTAAATTTGCGGTTGCGCTCCCGGACCCGTTTACCGTGCAAAACGTGATAGCAAAGTCATTGACCACGGATCGTCGCTCCGCCGGCAACTCGCTTGCACTATCTGGTGAGCCCAATATCATAGTATCTCCTTATTCCGCCTGCTAATCGATCACTCAAATTTTTGCCGAGAAATAGCTCTCGGTCTTTGATACAGTAAGTCGGCATGCTCCATCATAGCCCGGTAGCCTGCCTGTGCATCGCCTTTCTGAAGACTTTCCACCATCCGCCGGTGGTAACGCCACACGGTATGCAGGTAATTCAGATCCGCGTATGTGCTCATCCCAACCGCTTCATACATATCCCAGTATGCCTCCAACGTTCCCAGCACAAAGGGGTTATTCAACCGTCGATACACCCCCAGGTGCAGATCGCGGTGTTCGCTCACCGGAATTTGCACAGGTATACTGCACAACTTGGCCTCTGCCTGCTCCACCAAACGGCATAGTTCCTGCAAATCCCCTTCGGTCAAGGACGCAACTGCCTCGAACCAGTATGCTGCTTCAATATGGTTACGAAACACGGAGAATTGCTGAAATGTTTCTGGCTCAACGCTTACCGAAAAAGCCAGGCTTTGCAGCACGGCAGGCCGAAACGAATATGGCAACCTGCGGATACCAACCTTCGGCCTGACATCGACCAAGCCTAAAGACTTCGCCACCTCAAGTTGTTCGCGAAGCAGCGCCTGACTCACGCCAAGCTCCAGGCTAATCTCTCGCAAAGAAGGCAAATGATCGCCATCTTGATATCGTGCAAGATAGCGCAGAAATGCCGAAAGCATGTCAGTACTTTGTCGAGACTCCACAAAAACCGCCTGTAGTTTCGTGCGTCTGTTGTTACCGGTAATCGAGCTTAACCCAAAGGTCACGCGGAAGCTGTTGTTTTATCGTATTAATCAGATTAATACGATAACAGTATAACGCCCCGCCAGACGAAAGTCAATTATGACTTTCCTCATCCTTTTACAAAAATTGGAGGAAGTTCCGCCAACGCTGTCGCCAGTTTTGTTCCACACCAGGTAATCAACTTTCCGTCCACTCGGTAAACTTGCCCATTCAAGCACGCCGGAGTCTCAGCCAGCAATGCCAACACCTCTGCCTCAGCATCCCCATCAAATACGTAGGGTTCATCGGGCAGCAGAATCACCTCCGGCTGCTGCTCCAAAATCTCGGCTGCGGTCACCCGCGGATAGCGCGTATCCCGCTCACCCGCATTTTCGGCTGCCGACAATCCCAAATCGGCTTCCAATGGATACCGCCGCTGTCGGTTCGCGAAAACATTCTCGCCACCCACCAGCCTCAGCAAGTCACCCGAGTACGTGTTGTCGTTGAAGGTCATCCACCAAACCATTCCATCCTGGCGTTTCTCCCGCCAAACCGGACAGAAATACCGGTTTAAAGCCAAATCCCCCGAAACCTGGCGAGCCCAATCCACCTCGCTGTCAATCATCTTCACCGACAGGCTGGCAGGCTGGCTGCGGAACAAATCGACCACGCCCCACAAGAACGCCACGGTCTCATCAACGGTTCGCGGGAACGACACCCACACGGGTATGCCTTCTGCTTCAATCGCCTCAACCGCCTGGCGAGCATTTTCTTCATAATTAGCCAGAACCAACTCCGGCTTTAGTTTTAGAACCGTATCGACATCCACGGTCTTCGGCCCGCCAACACGCGCCGGAAGCCCCGCCCCCGTTTCTTCCACCGGACAGTAATCCGTCACCCCCACGATCGACCTTCCCAAGCCAAGGGAATACAGACTGTCCGTATAGGAAGGCGTCAGAGACACGACCCGCTTGGGAGGCAAGTCGAACTTCAGTAATATATCCGCCAAATCTCGTGAGCTCATTGAAGCAACCTGAGCACCACTCCCGCCATCAGCGCCGCTGCCCGCGGCAAGGCCTCTTCATCAAAATCGAACCGGGGATGATGATGTCCATAATCCAATCCTTTTTCTGGATTTGCGGAACCAACCAGGAAATAACAGCCCGGTATCTGCTGCATCAGAAAAGCCATGTCTTCCGAAACCATCGACCTGCACTCGGCTTCCAATACATCTCGTGGGAACATCTGCTGCATCACCTCTTCCGCGGCTTTCGCCAGACCCGCATCATTGATCACCGGGGGGGTGATTTGTTTTATTTCAATAGCCGCCTCGCAGCTCATGGCTCCCGCGACTCCTTCAACAATCTCCCGCAGCCGCGAGCAAACGCGGTCTCGCGTGGTCGGATGGAACGTGCGAATGGTTCCGCTCATCTCTACGGTTTGCGGAATCACATTGAAAGCCTCGCCCGCTCTCACCTTCGCCACGGTCACCACCGCCGCCTCGAGGGGAGACAAGTTTCGCGAGACAATCGTTTGCAGCGCTGAAATCGCCTGTGCTGCCGCTGCCACCGGATCAATGGCCATGTGAGGCAGGGCTCCATGCCCTCCCTTGCCAGTGAGAGTCACACGAAAAACATCCGCGCCAGCCATCAACGGTCCTGGCGTAATCCCAAACCACCCAACAGGCTTCTCATTCCATAGGTGCAGCGCCAGACAAGCGTTTGGCTCAGGATCGCGCAAAACGCCTTCTTCAATCATCATTTCAGCGCCACCCAGCCCCTCTTCCGCCGGTTGAAACACCAATTTGACCGTTCCGTGCAGCCGATCTCGAAAATGCTGCAACAGCTTCGCGGTGGTCAATCCTACCGCCACATGCCCATCGTGTCCGCAAGCGTGCATCATGCCCGGAGTCTCCGAAGCATATTCCGCTCCTGTATCCTCCGTAATGGGTAACGCATCCATATCAAAGCGCACCAACACAACCGGCCCAGGATGCCCGCCTTCCAGCAACCCAACCACACCGGTCTTGGCAATTCCCGAATGCGCTTCGATCCCCATCTGGCTCAGTTCGCGAGTAATAACCCCCGCGGTCCTGAATTCCTCAAATCCAAGTTCGGGATGTCGGTGAAAATCCCGTCTCAGATATCGCGTATACTCAAACAACAGTTTGGCTTGCTCGAAGATTTCGTCCATCAAAGCCTTCCCGAGATTGGACGTTTATCCCTGGCTTGCGGCTCCTCCACCCGGCTTTGGACCACCCTTCGGCCGTCGCCGGTTTCCTCGCCATCGTCGGTCGTTTGGCTGTTGTTCACCTTTCGGAGGTTGAGTTGGCTGCTCGACACCATCATTTGTGCCCTGCCCTTGACCAGTCCGCTTCGGCCCTTGGGAATACTTTTTTGGAGCGTCTCCTTGTGGGCGAGGTTGAGGCCGCTGTTGCGCCCCGCCCCGCCGGTCTTCTCCGCCTTGCGGCCGCTGGCGTTCTGGCCGATCTGCCCGTCGCGGAGGTTCTGCGTAGGTCGCCTCAACGGTGGGTTCTGTCGTTTCTTTTACGACTGGGGGCATCACCGGCAAAGGCTGCCCTTCTTCCAAAATAGTCAGCTTGTCAATATGAAACTCTCGCACAGGTCCATCCACCAGAGCCACAATTACACCCTGCCGGATCGGAGCCACATCCAGAACCCGCGCCTCTCCTTCAGGCGTCCAAACCCGCTTGTTCTTCTTCGGCAACCCTGCGCGCGCCTCAACATATTGGTCATATTCATAGATCAAACAACAGCGCAACCGTCCACACATCCCAGTGATCTCGGTCGGAGTCAGAGAAATACCTTGCTCTTTAGCCATCCGGATTGAGATCGAACTAAACTCAGTCAAAAACCGGGAACAGCACCGCGATTCCAATCCGCAGGCTCCCATACCGCACAACATCTTAGCGACGTCACGGGGTCCAATCTGCCGCATCTCCACTTGTGCCGGGCTAAAAGCCCGCCCCATATCTGAGCGCAAAGACTTGAGCTCCACCTTTTCATCCGTCTCGCTGCTGAACAAGATTGCTAACCGCGAACCGTCAAAGCTGTACTCAGCCCCAACGATCTTCACCTGGCTCAAATTCAAATCGCCGGCTCGAGCCTTGGCAGCCTCGATGACTTCGGCCTCTCTGGATTGCCACATCTGCCGCAGAACAAGATCGCGAGGGGTAGCGCGGCGGTCAATCGACTTCAAACCTTCTCCGTTATGCTTATCCTGTGGAACAAGCTGCGCTACCTGGCCCAACTGCCACCCCCGGCTCGTTTCCACCACAACCATATCTCCCACTTTGATATCACCTACCATGCCTGAATCGAAGTGGTAAATCTTTCCGACTTTAGAAAACCTCACCCCTACAATCTGCGAGCTGCTCTGCTGTTCCATTGCTTTACCCGATCATTTGGATTTCGACGCCGCCCTCGTTTTGCAGGGCAGCCACACTCAATCGAGCCGCGACAGCTTCGGCAATGCTCCGCAAAGCCGTCGCTGGGGCGCTGTCAGGCTGAGTGATAACGATTGGCGCGCCCGTATCTCCCCCCACCCGCACATTGGGGTCCATGGGAATAGCGCCAAGGAATGGAACATCCGCCTCCTGAGCTAACTTTTCTCCGCCGCCCTTACCGAAAACATCCATCTGTGTTCCGTCTGGCAAAACCAGGTAGCTCATATTTTCAATCACACCCAGCAAAGGCACGTTCAACTCGCGGAACATTTCTAATCCGCGCCGGGCATCATCTTGCGATACCTGCTGCGGCAGTGTCACAATCACTCCGCCGCTCAAAGGCACAGATTGCGCCAGGCTCAACTGAGCATCGCCGGTTCCTGGGGGCAAATCCACAACCAGGTAATCCAATTCATTCCACGACACATCCGCCAGGAATTGTCGAATGGCTGAGTGCAGCATGGGTCCCCGCCAGATCAATGGCTGCCCAGGCTTAACGAGAAAGCCAATGGACATCACCTGAACACCGTACACCTCCGCCGGAACCAGCTTTTGCCCGTTTTGCGGGGGCAGTCGCTGCACACCCATCATCGTGGGCACATTCGGTCCGTAGATATCCGCGTCCAACAGTCCAACCTTAGCGCCACTTTGCGCTAACGCTACCGCCAGGTTGACCGCCACAGTGGTCTTGCCCACGCCGCCTTTCCCCGAAGCCACGGCCACAACGTTCCGCACGGGCAGGCTGAGTAAACCTCTCGCCCGACCATCCGAAGGAACGGTTGCGTCCAACTTCACTTCCACCTTGCTGACACCAGGAACTGCCAGAACAGCTTCACGGGATTCTTTTTCAATCCGTCCGCGCAGAGGGCACGCTGGCGTGGTCAACATCACCGTGAATCGCACCGCGTCTCCATCGATCTCGATGTCGCGGACCATATTTAACGTTACTAAATCTTTATGAAGCTCTGGCTCTTGCACCTTGCTCAGGGCCGCTAAAACGGCCTCTTTCGTAACCGCGTTTTTACTCATCGATACCTTTCCTAAAAGTGGAAATCATCCTGCCTGTTTCTTCAGATAGGCTTCGACTTCCTTTTGAATTTGCCGATACTGTTCAACCAACTCGCTGTCTTGCCCGCGATATCTCTTTACAGTCAACTTTGCGCATTGTGAGCATCCCCGCATCGCGCGGAAGGAATCAGAGTTACAGTTGACGCAACCCCCAATCCTTACCATCATCATCACAAACGCGCCTTTTTGCGCCAGACTGGCTTCGCTTGATCCAACCTCGTCGACCAACTTACTCCAGACCTCACCCCGCAGACTTCGCAACTGGGGCACCAACCGGAGCGGAAAAAAGACCTCGGTGTCAGGATTATACATCGTTTCCCCTGTTTATGCGGCGGCTGGCTTCTTTGCCTGCCTGGCTTCTTCTTCTCGAGCGTAGTTCAAAGGTCGGATTTTCGCGTAGTATTCCACGGGTTTACCCAGCTTCTCCAGATGATAGATGTGATCGCGCATCCGGTCCTGTGTAGACAGCTCAAAATCGTGGTCCATCTTAATCGCATCAAAGGGACAATATTCAGCGCACAGCCCACAGTTCATGCAGATGTCTACATCGATCGCGAACTCTGCCGGAGAAGGAACTGGCTTTCCCGTCACCGGATCGCTCTTCCGCGTAATCCAGATACACTGCGGAGGGCATACCTTTGAGCAAATACCACAGGCTGTGCAGCGGTAGTTTCGGGCTCCGTTTTCGCCTGCTTCGTACACCAGGAAGGGGATATAACGGAACTCCTCCGGCATAATTGCCTTTTCCTCGGGGTATTGGATGGAAAAAATTCCTTTGACCTTCGCGCTCGAGCGCAGTTCAATCCCCTCCTGGGTGTGATAGCGTTTCTTGCCGACCCGCAAATCATCCAGGTAAGTTTCCAAGAAGTGACCGAAAGTCACGAATAATCCACGAATGACACCAATTCCGCTCATGCTTCTCTCCTTAGCGGTCTACTTCGCCTAAAACGATATCGATCGATCCAAGGACAACCACAACATCCGCGATCTTAGACCCGCGCGATGTTGGGGCCAATGTGGTCAAGTTGACAAAAGATGGCGCCCGAACATGATACCGCCAAGGATTCGGCTTGCCCGTTGACACCAGGTAGAAGCCCAACTCACCCTTCGGCGCTTCGACTCTCCCGTAGGACTCGCCTGCTGGAACGCGTGGCTGCCATACCGGCTTCCCGCTCAGAATGGGACCCTCGGGGATGTCACGCACGACCTGCTTTAAAATTCGCATACTTTGCCGGATTTCATCATACCGCAGCAAATATCGATCGAACACATCGCCGTGATACCGAACCGCCACATCAAACTCCAACCGGTCATAAATGGAATACGGATCAGCGCGGCGAATATCATACGGCACACCGGAAGACCGCAACATTGGCCCAGTCGCCGACAAGGCAATTGCGTCTTCCGCCGTCAACACGCCCACACCCTGGCAGCGATTTTGGATGATCTCATTCTTCGTTAAGTATTGTTCAAATTCATCCAGCTTCCGCGGCAAGCGATTCTCAACCAGGTCCAGCACCTTCTCCAGGGTTCCTTCCGGCAAATCTCGGGCCACGCCACCAAAGCGGAAGTAGTTACACATCATCCGCGACCCCGAAACCGCCTCAAAGATGTCCAGGATCAGTTCCCGTTCTTCCAAGGCGTAAATCATGGGAGTAAAGTACGCGCCCACATCATTCATCAGGAAGCCAATGGAAAGCGTGTGGCTGACAATTCGGGTCAATTCAGCCATCATAACGCGAATATACTCGGCTCGTTCTGGCGGCTTGATCCCCATCAATTTTTCCACCGCCAACGCATATCCAAAATTGTTACTCATCGACGAAATGTAGTCCAACCGGTCGGTAAAGGGCATATTCTGGATCCACGAACAGCGCTCGCCGATCTTTTCATGGTTGCGATGCAAATAGCCTACCACCGGTTTCAAATCCACAATGGTCTCGCCATCCAACACGACCGCCATCCGAAACACCCCGTGTGTCGATGGGTGTTGCGGTCCGAGGTTCACCAACACTCGGTCGGTCCGGAACTCGCCCTTATCTTCTTCGAGCAAGTGTCTGAGGCCCTTGTATAAAGCCTCTTCGGAATCCGGAACCCACTGCTCCGGGTCAAATCCCGCCGGATACTGCACGCCATCTCCCAATGGCATCCGCTCCTCAGCGCGTTGCACATGCCCTTCGGGCCAGCGACTCTTGAACGGCTTCACATCCTCTTCGTAGAATGGCTCCTTCCAATCTTTTCGCAGCGGATGCCCCTCAAAGCCCTCCCAAAGCAAAATTCTCCGCAAATCGGGATGTCCTTCAAAGCGAATCCCCAAAAGATCATACGCTTCGCGCTCCTGGAACTCAGCCCCTGGCCAGATTGATGTCACCGAAGGCACTACGGGGTTATCGCGCGGCGTCTGTGTTTTGAAGCACAACAAAGGTCCACCAATCGTTTGCAGCGCGTGGTAAACCACCTCCATTTTTCCATCAGGGAGATAATCCACGCCCGTCACCGATGACAATAAATCGTAGCCTAATTCATCCCGCAAAACCCTTGCAACATCCAGCAAGTGTTCCGCGGCAACGATAAAACCGCTGTATCCCTGGCGAGTATCTGCGCTCACCCACTCCGGAAAACGCGCCACTAGGTCGGGCGAATAAGTCGTTGCACTAATCGGTTGCTCGCTCATCTCTACCCTCCCGCCGCCGTTTCATCGGATTGCGCCTGCGCTTCAGCAGCGGCTTCCGCTGCAAACCGCGCTTCCTCTTCCGCCTTCCGCTGTGACACCTCGCGAATCTCGGCATAGCGGCGCGGGTCCATCAAATCGGGTCCCAACACCGGAACCGGAATGGCCGGCAGTGGACGCCGTGAATACCAGCGCGCCTTCTTGATCGACTCGCCATCCACCTTTTTCTGTAATGCCATTAACCCATTCAACAAAGCTTGCGGGGTTGGCGGACATCCGGGAATATAAATATCCACAGGAATGAATTTGTCTATCCCGGCCACCACGTTATACCCTTCTTTGAATGGCCCGCCGCCCGATGCGCATGCGCCCATCGCGATAACATACTTTGGCTCTGGCATCTGATTGTACAGACGCACAATCTGCGGAACCATTTTCTTGGTCACTGTGCCCGAGACAAGCATCACATCGGCTTGCCGCGGGCTGGGCCGCATCACTTCCATGCCAAACCTGGCCAGATCAAATCGGCTCGCTGCCGTAACAATCATCTCGATTGCGCAGCACGCCAATCCAAACATCATCGGCCATAACGAATTTCTCCGGCTCCAATTATAGATCCGGTCCAACGTGGTGATATTTACCTGTCCTTGAACTTCTTGCGGGATTTCGTAACCTGGAGAATTGATCGACTCGCTCATGGGCTCGCCTCTTCGATAGAACTTTTACCAACCATTTGGATGAAACTAGCCTGATTTCGTTACTGCTCAGCCTTTTTGTGAAAGAGACCAAATTCCACTAATTCGGGACTTGTTCACCATAGCCTGAGTAGTTACCCAATTTCATTCTAACATCAACCATCCTGCTGTCAAGCTTAATAGCGCAAAATTTATTTTACGTTATTGGCATCTTATGCTAGAATAATTACATGCCCCTCAATACTCGCCAGCTCATTCTACAAAGAATTCGCGCCCTCGGCAGCGCCAGTGCCGCTGATATTGCTCAAACGCTCAATCTCACGCAGGCCGCCGTACGTTATCACCTCACTACACTCATTCAGACCAACGAAATTGAGGTAGCCGCTGAGAAAATCGCGGCAGACCATCCCGGCCACCCCGCCCGTGTTTACCGCATCGCCCGCGCCCACGCCCCGCACAACCTCGCCGAGCTATCTAGCGCGTTATTGACTGCCGCCGAACAGAATGCATCACAGCCTGATTGGATCACTGCGGTCGCAAACCAGCTCGCCCGTGGATTTTCACCCCCCAATGCGCTCGCTCGCCGATTGAACGCAACCATGGGGCATCTCAAAGCACGGAATTACCAACCCTCCTGGGAAGCTCGGCCACACGGCCCGCGCATCCGCTTGGATAATTGCCCCTATGCAGCCATCCTTGCGGATCACCCCCGGCTGTGCCAGGTAGATGCGCATCTGTTGTCCATCCTCACCAATGGGAAAGTCGACCAACGAGCTCGAATTGATTTCACCTCAACGCAACGCACGTTTTGCCTGTTCGATATTCGTTTGAGTTCACCCTCACCAACCGAAGCAATGACGCCGCCGCAGGCCCCAGATGCGGAAGACTCCTTTCCCAATTAGAGCAGCCTTACCGAATCTAACCGACCTTAAAATTTCTCATCCTGTCCGAAAAGGAATTGACTTTTAATATTCAGTATGCTACGATAAATGTGGCCGAAGGGAATGTAAGACCCTCCGGTTAAGGGAGCCCCGAGAAATTCGGTAAGCGCTCATCTAGCCCAAGTCAAAAACCGATTAGGTTTTGTAATGGAGGACCATGAAAAGGCCACTCCGCAGAAGGCAAAACTAACGAAGACTGGGATTAAATAAGATGAGAAAGCCAGACGGGTTACTTGGGGCCCCAACTTTTTAATTAAGCGCCCCCCTTCCCCTTGTTAAACAAGACATTTGGCTTGATAATTCCAACGAAAGGCAAATTACGATACTTTTCGTGGAAATCCAGCCCATATCCTACTACAAAGTAATCCGGCAAATCGAAGCCCTTGTATTTTATGGGAATATCAATGAGCCTCCGGGTTGGTTTGGAGAAGAGCGTGCACACTTCAAGGCTGGCCGGACCTCGGGTTTTCAAGCTCCTCAACAGGTAATTGAGCGTCAGTCCCGTATCGACCACGTCCTCGATAAAAATTACGTGCCGGTCCATTATAGGCACATCCAAATCCTTGATCACTCTCACCACACCCCGGTCACGCGCCTCTGCCGAGTAGCTGGAAATCGCCATGAAATCCACCTCAATCGGTATTCGAACCGCGCGGATTAAATCCGCCATGAAACACATCACGCCTTTAAGAGCGCCAACCAACACCGGACTACGATCCTGGTAATCAACGGAGATCGCCTCGCCCAGCGCCCGAATCCTGCTCTGTATCTCCTCGGTGGTGAGGAAAACTTCTTGAATATCGATAGACAGCGTGTCATAACCGGCCGGTATGGGCTTTTTCATTCCTCCCAATCCTCCTGCGCCTCGGTGCCAAAGATACGGTCGGCTTCCTCTGCCATACCAAACCGCAGCATCATATTTCGGAGCTCTCTCCGTTTAAATAACTTGATATTGATCTCCGGATACAGTTCACGCAGCCTCTTGAGCTTACGATTCTTTTTCAAAGTCAATTTCGGTCTCAGTGTGGTTAATTCCACATACAGATCCTGCTCTGGCAGATAAAAATCCGGCGAAAAGGCCTCAACCACCTGTCCGTCCGTGTTCCACTTCAACGCGAACGTTCGGGGCTCATACTCCCATTGGATTCCATAAAAATCGAGGATTTTCGCGAACGCAGCTTCAATAGGATGTACAAATATTGGCGAAGAAGACTCAGTAGAATCGCTCACAACACCCACACTCTGTTATTTCACCCCGGCAATGTCTCCAGCGCAGCGCAAACAATGCTGGCCGCCTGTTCAACTTTCAATCGCCCCGTATTGATCACGAGATCGTATAATTCGGGGTCGTCAATTTTCGCCTGATAATACCGTTTCAAATACTGTGCCCTGGCTCGATCACTCTGTTCGACCAACCGCTTAGCCGCCGATATATCCAACTTCATGTCAGTCGCCGTCCGCTCGATACGAACCGGCAATGGTGACACGACCCGCACATGCAGCACCCCCTCTCTTTCTCTCAAGATCATTTGCCCGGCACGCCCCACAATCACGATGTTTTCAACCTCCACCAACTCAAAAAGCACCTGCCGGACTGCCTGCAAATAGGCTTCTTGATTGGCTGTCGAAGGCTTTAAACCCAAAAGCCCCAACTCATCAATCGTCGCCAGGGCCATCTCCGGAACACCAGCCCGTAAAGCAGCCTCGTTTATCACTTCTCGCCACACCATCCGGTATCCCAAGCGCCGGGCAGTTTCCTCCCCCACCTTTCGGCCCAAGCTGCCCATCTGGCGCGAAATTGTTATGGCTTTCATAATTGTATTATACAGCCATCAATCCCCAGGCGTGCCCGCCAACTCGCGGATATTTTCAACATAAGCCAGAGACTGGTGCCGGAAATACGTGTTGAACAGCGTGGCATAATGCCCGCCCCGCGCCAGCAGGTCTTCGTGCTTGCCAATCTCAATAATCCGCCCTTGTTCCATCACCACGATCCGGTTTGCCGACTTCACCGTAGAAAGTCGATGCGCAATCAATAGACTGGTAGTGTTCGCCAGGATCAGGTTTAATGCTTGTTGGATCTGCCACTCCGTGAACGGGTCGATGCTTGCCGTCGCCTCATCCAGCACAAAAATAGCCGGCTTTTGCACCAGCACCCGCATTAACGACACCAACTGGCGCTGTCCCATTGACAGCCGCCCGCCCCGCTCGCCTACCTCGGTCTCCAATCCCTGGGGCAAAGTTTCCACCCATTCCCCATTCCCAATCTTGCTTGCCAGATTGACTACCTCGGCCTCCGTAACGCCCGGCCTGGCATAGCAGATATTTTCCATCACGGTTCCAGCAAACAAAAATGGCGACTGGGAGACAATTCCCAGCCGGGGCCTATATTCACCCAGGTTGAACCCACGGATATCATGTCCATCTACCAGGATGCTTCCGCCCTGGAATTCATAAAAACGAGCAATGAGCTTGGCAATGGAAGATTTTCCTGCGCCTGTGTGCCCCACCAGAGCCAGGGTTTCTCCAGGAGCTACCTCCAGGCAAAAATCATCCAGCACCGGCTCGCTGGGTTTGTAATAGAACTGAACGTGATCAAATGTGATCTTACCTTTCAATGGAGGCACGGTTTCATTTCCAGTTTGGATCACAGCCGGCTCCGCGTCAATCAAAGCGAACACCCGCTCTGATGCCGACAGCCCAGCTTGCACAGTCGTCCAGAAAGATGCCAGGCTCATCACAGGGAACAAGAATCGGTCCAGGCTCAGCAAGAATAAATACCAGGCCCCGGCTGTAATCAACCCTTGCTCCGCGCTCATCCCACCCGTATAGACCAGCACCGCCGTAGCAATGCCACCGATCGCATTCAAAGTCGGAAAAACAACGGACAGCACCAAACCCCGCTGCAAGTTGACCCGGAAGGAAAGCCGGTTAGCCCGGTCAAACGATTGGTAGATACTGGCTTCCTGCCGGTAATTCTTAGCCACGGCGATCCCGCTCACAGTCTCCTTAATCGTCGAGTTCACTTCTGCCATGGCTTGCATGCCACGCTTCGTCGCCGTGCGGGCCAGCCGTCGATAAAAAATCGCCATTGCAAACACAATGGGCACCAACGCAAACACAAATAACGCCAGCCGCCACTCAGTCCTCACCAACACCACGCCCAGAACAATTGCCTCTGCCAGTTGTGACACCAAATCCGTGGTCAGAGTCACAAACTGCCCAAACTCTCTGGTGTCAGATGTAATCCGGGAAAGCACCTTGCCCGAGGAATGTCGATCATAAAACGACAGGTCATGGGAAGATGCCGCTCGGAATGCTTGTGTGCTCAAATCCATCATGACTTCGGCAATAGCTCGCACGGTCAAGCGTCGCCTGGCCCAATTGGCCAACCAGCCAGCCACACCCAACCCCAACACAATCAAGGGTATCAAGATGAAACTTTGTCCGCCGCGTTGGTTATTGATAATATCCAAACCGCGCGAGACAACAATGGGAATTAATGCGCCAATCCCCGATATGAACAGCACAATCGCCACAATCGCGATCATCCGCCCAATCTGCGGTTTGAAAAAGCCAACGATCCGCCGAACCAGTTCCCGATCACTATATTGACGGTCGTATTGTTCTACATTCAATCCTGCAAAGAAACCCATACTTACTCGCTGAATATCCGTCGATATGCTTCTGAAGTTTTCAACAATTCATCGTGCGCGCCCACAGCCGCAATACGCCCCTTACGCAGCACAATGATCAAATCGGCCCACCGGATTTGAGAAAGTCGATGCGTGATGATAAACGTGGTTCGTCCTTTCGACGCCGCGAAAATCGCTCTCTGAATCTTATCTTCGGTAGCGCTGTCGATGGCGCTGGTTGAATCATCCAGAATTAAAATGCGCGGATCGGTGAGAAACGCCCTGGCCAGAGCCACTCGTTGCCGCTGCCCTCCCGAAAGAGTCACCCCCCGCTCGCCCACTACGGTGTCATAGCCATCCTGAAAGTTTTGGATGAAATCATCAGCTTGCGCCGATTTCGCCGCTTGTTCGATTTCATCACGGGGTGTCCCCGGTTTTCCAAAAGCGATATTGTCGCCCAACGTTCGTGAAAACAAGAAGATATCTTGTTCGATGATCGAAATTCCCTTACGAAGGGTTTCCAGGTTCCACTCCCGCACATCCACTCCATCCACCAACACCCGTCCGCCATTCACATCGTACGTGCGGTTAATCAGCTTCACCAGGCTAGTTTTTCCGGCGCCGGTCTGTCCCACGATTGCCACAGTTTGCCCGGCCTTCACCGAAAAACTGATCTTCTCCAGCATGTTTTCGCCGCCATCTTCATAGGCAAAATCCACATCCCTGAATTCCACATCCCCCCGCATCGCCGCCGCGTACCCATTCACATTCTGGTCCAGCTTGTTCTCTTTGTTCATCAAGCTCAGAATTCGGCGTGCTCCTGCCAGACCTAATGAAATTTGTGAATATGCCCACAACGAAGTAAAGGTTGGGAAATCCAACATCAGCAGCAGACCAAAGTAGCCCACCACGTCACCCACGGTCAACAATTGCTGGTTATAAAGATAGATTGCGTGCAGCAAGCCTCCGGCCATCGCCAGTGCCAACAACAGCATCGGCAGGAAACGCGCTTCCGTGTCACCTTGTTTCACGGCAGCGTCCCGGTATTCATTCGCGTTCCGCTGGAATCGCTCCGTCTCAGCCTTTTCCTGAGAAGCCCCCTTCACGGTTTCAATGCCTTCCAGGGCTTCCGCCAGTCGGCTGTTCAGCTTTCCAAAGGCTCCTCTCACCCGGTCTGTCAATGGAGACAGGCTTTTCAGATATTGAGCCAATGCCAGAATATATCCCCCCAGAAAAACGAGAGGGGTAATAACGAGAGAAGGATGGTAACGTGGGGCCATGAAGATCGGCATGAATAAAAAGATGACCGACCCCAACACCATGTTGAACCCCGGGCTAAACATGAAGTTGACTTCGCGAACGTCGTTTGTCGCTCGCGCCATCACATCTCCTACCGGTTGCAGGCTGTGAAAAGTCATATTCTTGCCCAACAAGCTGATATACAGCTCATTGCGCACATCCCGCTCCATATTCTGCGCCAATAATTCAGCCCCAAACCCACGCCCAAACTGCAAAACTCCCCGAGCAACAGCCAACGCGCCAATGATCAACGCGCTTTGCAACACCACCTGCAAATCAGCGGGTTCCGCCAGAACCGCATTAAATGCCGTTCCAATTTGCATTTGGATAATTCCCAGCAACCAGGCGTTTCCCACGGCCCCGGTAATGAGAATCAACCAAAAAGGCCACTTATGGATCGCGTGAGAAGCCACCCAACGTACCGGACCTCGCTTATCAGTCTGATAGGGCAGCGGCAGCGAAAATTCGTTCACAGACTCTGTCATGGACTTCCCTTATGTCTATCCAGCCCAACCCAATGAAATCCGCCCGCGATCCACCTCGATCTTTTGGATCTCAACGTTGATCACGTCTCCAACCGCCAAGACCTCGCCGCGCGGAATTTGCGTGCGATGCAGTAAACCATCTTGTTTCACACCAATGTCCACAAACGCGCCAAAATCGACCACGTTTCGCACAGTCCCTTTCAGCCGCATTCCCTGAGTCAAATCTTCCATCTTCAGCACATCGCTGCGCAAAATCGGAGCAGGCATATCCTGCCGTGGATCCCTGCCAGGCCGAGCCAGTTGTTCGTAGATGTCAGCCAGGGTCGGCTCCCCTACCCCCAACTCTTTGGCTACATTCGACACAGGATGGGTCTTCACATAACGGTCGATCTTCTCCCGCCGCTCTACGGCCGGCATGTTGTGGTCAACACCAATTTGCTTCAACAGCGCTTCTGCAATGGAATAGCTCTCTGGGTGAATCGCGCTCGCATCCAGCATATTCTTGCCCGAAAGGATCCGCAAGAACCCCGCCGCCTGCTCAAAAGCCTTCGGCCCTAAGCCAGGAACGTTACGCAATGCGCTCCGGCTGTCAAACGGTCCATTTTCATCGCGATATGCCACGATTCGTTCTGCCAACTTGGGACCAATTCCAGCCACGTGGGTCAACAAAGCCGGTGACGCCGTGTTCGCATCCACCCCCACCCGGTTCACCACTGACTCGACAACTCCTTGCACCGCGCGGTTCAACTCCGGTTGGTCCACATCGTGCTGGTAAAGCCCCACCCCAATCGACTTTGGATCGATCTTCACCAATTCAGCCAGGGCATCTTGCACGCGCCTGGCAATTGAAACCGCGCCTCGCAACGAGACGTCCAGATCTGGCAGTTCAGCCCGCGCCAATGGGCTGGCGCTATATACACTGGCCCCAGCCTCATTGACAATCATATAGTGGATATTATCACCCACCTCGCGAATCAATTGTGCCGCCAATTGCTCTGTTTCGCGGCTCGCGGTTCCATTGCCAATGGAAACCAGGGTCACTCCGAACTTAGCCACCAATCCCTTCAGAGTCTCCAGGGTCTCTTTCCACTTTTTCTGCGGTTCGTGCGGATAAACCGTACCCGTCGCCAACACCTTTCCGGTTGCGTCGACTACCGCCACCTTACACCCCGTCCTGAATCCGGGATCCAGGCCCAGAACCACCCGTCCAGTCAAAGGCGGCTGTGAAAGCAGCGCGCGCAAATTGGTTGCAAACACACCGATCGCGTGCAGCCCGGCCTTTTCTGTCAAAGCACGCCGTACATCCCGCTCAATTGCGGGCAGCAGCAACCGCTCAGCCGCGTCCGACATTGCCATTTGCATTTGTTCCGCCAGCGGCGATCGCATATCTACCCGAAAAGCAGCAGCCATTGCCCCTTGCCAGTCCCGCTCGTCAACCACCACCTTCACCCGCAGCAACTTCTCTTTTTCACCCCGGTCAATCGCCAAGATCTGGTGTGAGCGCAGCCTATCAATTCGCGACTCGAATGCATAATACAGCTCGTAAACCTTTTTCAGGTCTTCGCCGTCCTCGGTTTTATCGCAGCGCAACGAACCCCAAGTCAAAGCCTTTTCGCGGGTCTGACTGCGTACCTCAGCATGGTCACTGATCATTTCCGCGACAATATCCCGCGCCCCCGCGTAAGCATCTTCCACGGTTGGCACATTCTCGGAGAGAAATGGCTTAGCCAACATCTCCAGAGATTCGTTGGTCCGTCGCTGGGCAACAATATATTCAGCCAACGCCTCCAAACCCTTTTCCTTAGCAATCATCGCCCGGGTTCGTCGCTTTGGTTTGTACGGTTGATAAAGATCTTCGAGCTGAGTCAGCGTCTCCGCACCGTCGATTTGCGCTTTCAGCGCATCCGTCAGCTTCCCCTGTGCTTCTATGGACGCCAGGATCGTTGTTCGTCGTTCGTCCATGGCGCGTTTTTTCTCCAGCAACTCGGCCACCTGGCGGAGTTGTTCCTCGTCCAATACCCCGGTTGCTTCTTTTCGATAGCGGGCAATAAACGGGATCGTGTTCCCCGCATCCAGGAGTTCGATCGCCGCCTGGGCCTGATCAGGTCGAATATTAATTTCTTTTGCAATGGATTGTGCGTAGGTCATTGTTTCCTCGTGTTGGGGACTTAACGCGTGAATTCTAACACCAATCCGTTGAAGCTGCGCTATTTCCCCTGACCCTGAGCCGCCACTCTCAATTCGTGGTAAAATCTTAAAATACTTGCGGTGAGGGTGAAAAACCCTGGTGAGTAGATACGAAATTGTTATAGAAATATTAACCGTGTTCTAGCCCCTGTAGCTCAATGGACAGAGCACCTGCCTTCTAAGCAGTTGGCTGTGAGTTCGAATCTCACCAGGGGCGCCTGACTGACCTAAAGGAGTTACCATGATCGAGCGTACAGGTTTGATGCAATTTGCGGGTAAAGAAGTCACAATTCTTGGCCAAGATATCGAAGTCGGCCAAACCGCGCCTGAATTTTCAGCTCATACTCTTACCTGGGATGCGACAGCCATGCTGGCCGCGACCACAGGAAAGGTCCGCATTATCGCAGCCGTCCCTTCCCTGGAAACTTCGGTGTGCGATCGGGAAACTCGCCGCTTCAATCAAGAAGCTGCCAACCTGAGCAAAGATATCGCCATCATTGTCATCAGCACAGACCTCCCCACCACCCTCAAACGCTGGTGCGGCGCTGCTGGCATCGACCAGGTTCAGGTTGTCTCCGATCATCTTGAAACCGAGTTTGGTCTAAAATACGCCTGCCTGATGAAAGAACTTCGCATCTTAAGGCGAGCCGTTTTCGTAGTCGATCGCTCCGACAAAGTCGTTTACGTTGCCTATATGCCCGCCGCCGGAATGGAACCTGACTACGAAGCCGTTTTAGCGGCTGCTCAAACCGCGTTATAGCCGCCCGGAGAATTCGCGATGATCAACGTTATCTATCGCCCCAATCAGTACACCTCCTCGCGCTCTTTCGACAGCCCAGATTACATGATTATGAATTGGCGGGTAACCGTCCGGCCACAATACTGGCGTCCGCCAACGGATATGTTTGAACTGGAAGATCGCTATCAGGTCCGTGTCGAAATCGCGGGAATGCGCGAAGAAGATTTTGAGATCATCCTCGACGAAAGCGTTCTCACCGTTCGCGGAATCCGCCAGGACACCTCCGAACGCCGCGCCTACCATCAACTTGAAATCAACTACGGCGAATTTGTCACCGCCGTCGAAATTCCTGGCCCCTTCAGCGCCTCCGAAGCCACCGCCGAGTATGTGAATGGCTTCTTGTGGATTACGCTTCCCAAACCCCAACCCAAGCACATCAAAATCGGTGAGTAAAACAACCCCATGACAGCATCCCGCTGGAACTCCGACCCATCAGAACTCATGAAGTGGATTGAAAACGAAGAATCGAATATCAATCAATACTTCTCCGATTCAATCCTGCAATTCTTGTCCGACCAATTGGAAGCCGAAGGCGAAGAGGCCCTGGAAAGCGAGAACGTCGAATCCGAACCTCCGGCCCCAGACGCTCCCCTCCCACAAGTTCTGCCCATTCTTCCCCTGCGCGGATTGGTAGCCTATCCCCAAACTGCGGTCCCGCTCACCATCGGACAGCCTCGCTCCATCAGGCTGGTTGATGATGTCGTCGGCGCCGAAAAACTCATCGGCCTGGTCACCGCTCTCAATCCCGAATTAGAAAACCCCGGCCCCGAAGACCTCTACCGCGTGGGCACTCTGGCAGTCATTCACCGCATGTTCCGTGCCCCGGATGGCACCATCCGCCTGCTGGTCCAGGGTATGACTCGCTTCCGTTTGGGTGAATTTGTCGAAACCGAGCCCTACCTGAAAGCCTCCATCACTCCCGCGCCCGAAACCATCGACACCGGCTTGGAAGTCGAAGCCCTGGCGCGCAATGCTCGTGAGCAGTTCACGCATATCGCGGAGATGATCCCGTCCTTCCCTCGCGAACTGGTCTCTTCGATCACCGAGATGCAAGACCCGCTCCAAACCGTTTACACCATCGCCAACTTCCAGCGAATCTCCCTCGAAGATGCTCAGAACATCCTCGAGATTGACTCGGTTGCCGGAAAACTTCACAAACTGGTCAGCATCCTCACCCGCGAATCCGAAGTTCTCGAGCTGGGGCAAAAAATCCAAAATGAAGCTCGCTCCGAAATCGAAAAAATGCAGCGCGAGTACTTCTTGCGCGAACAGCTCAAGGCCATTCACCGCGAATTAGGGGAAAGCGACGAACAAGCCGCCGACGTTGAAGAATTCCGCAAGAAAATCGAAGCCGCCGGCATGCCCGATGAAGCCCTCAAGCAAGCCCAGCGCGAGGTCGATCGACTCTCCCGCCTGCCCACTGCCGCCGCCGAATACGGCGTCATTCGCACTTACCTCGACTGGATGACCTCCATTCCCTGGACCAAAGCGACCCAGGACAACCTCGACATTCCTCACGCCCGGTCGGTGCTCAACCAGGATCATTACGGTCTCGAAGATGTCAAAGACCGCATCCTAGAATTCCTGGCCGTTCGGAAGTTACGCATTGAGCGAAAAGATGAACTTACCGCCAGCCAACCAACCGAAAGCATCCGCCGCGAACGCGAAGGGGTCATCTTGTGCTTCGTTGGGCCTCCTGGCGTTGGCAAAACCTCTCTCGGCCAATCCATTGCCCGTTCGCTTGGCCGAAAGTTCATCCGCGCCTCACTTGGCGGCGTTCGCGACGAAGCAGAAATTCGCGGTCACCGCCGTACCTATATTGGAGCCATGCCTGGGCGCATCCTCCAGGCGTTGCGCCGCGTCGAATCACGGAACCCGGTTTTCATGCTCGATGAAATCGACAAGCTTGGCTTTGATTTCCGCGGTGATCCCGCCTCTGCCTTGCTAGAGGTCCTGGACCCCGAACAGAACAACGATTTTCGCGACAATTATCTCGAGGTTGGATACGACCTCTCGCAAGTGATGTTTATCACCACCGCCAACCAGCTCGAAACGATCCCGGCTCCGCTCCTGGATCGCATGGAAGTCATTCGCATTTCAGGCTACACGGAAAACGAGAAAGTAGAAATTGCCCGCCAGTACCTGGTTCCCCGACAGCTCCGCGAGAACGGTCTGCGGCCAGATGAGGCCACCTTCTCCATAGATGCCATCAAGAGCATCATCCGTATGTATACCCGCGAGGCAGGCGTACGCAGCCTGGAGCGCGAGATTGGCGGTGTATGCCGAAAAATCGCCACCCGCATCTCTGAAACCAACCAATCGCCCGGCGAAATCAATGCCGAATCGATTCGCGATCTGCTGGGCCGACCGCGCTTTTTCGACACCAACGAGATCGCCCTGCGCACCTCACAGCCCGGCGTCGCTACCGGCCTGGCCTGGACACCGGTTGGCGGCGACGTTCTCTTCATCGAGGCGACCCGTATGCCCGGATCCAAGGGATTCATCATTACCGGGTCGGTCGGGAATGTCATGCAAGAATCAGCCCGCGCGGCGCTGTCGCTGGTTCGGTCCCGCGCCACGCGTTATTCGATCCCCGAAGATTTCTTCGACCGCGCCGATATCCACCTCCATGTGCCCTCTGGCGCGCAGCCCAAAGATGGCCCCTCCGCTGGCATCACCATGGTCACCGCCCTGGTCTCTCTCATCACCAACCGCCCCGTCAGAGCCGATGTGGGCATGACGGGAGAAATTACCTTACGGGGTCAGGTACTGCCCATCGGCGGCTTGAAAGAAAAAGCTCTGGCTGCTCACCGCGCCGGTCTGAAAACAGTCATCATCCCAAAGCTCAACGAGCCCGACCTGGAACAACTTCCCGACGAAGTGATCAAAACAATCAAATTCATCCCTGTCGATGAAATCGATCAAGTCCTCGAGACCGCTCTGGAGCCGCTCATTAAAAAAACGCCTGCCCGCAAACGAACGAAGAAAGAAAGCGAACCTGCCTCATGAAACTCCTCCTGGTAGACGACGACCGGACCATGCGCATGATCCTCAAGACTTTGCTTGAGATCGAAGGTTACGAGGTATCTATTTGGCAAGGGTCTTCGCAGGAAGACATCCTTCATCAAACCGCCGAACTGCTTCCAGAAATCATGCTCCTCGATGTCCACATTCGCGAGATCGATGGATTGGACATTGTTCGCGCTCTTCGCCAGGACCCACTGTTGGCGGGAATTCGCGTGTTAATGACCTCAGGCATGGAACTTCAAGACAAATGCCTGGCGGCTGGAGCCAACGCTTTCATCATGAAACCCTACATGCCCGACGAACTCATCCAGCGCCTGCGCAGCCTGGCTGAAATTACCCATGACGATTAGAGTCGCCGTCCTAACCGTCTCAGATCGTTCTTCCCGCGGCGAGCGGCCCGACATATCTGGTCCTGCCTTGGCGCAAACTGTGCGCCTCAATCAATGGGAGATCGTATCCACCGCTTTGGTTCCCGACGATCAAACTGCCATCTCCAAAACGCTTTCCGCATGGGCCGACAGCGGATTGGTCGACCTCATTCTAACCACCGGTGGCACGGGTTTCGCTCCCCGCGATATCACCCCCGAAGCAACTACTTCCATCGTGGATCGCATGGCCCCCGGGCTGGCCGAAGCCATGCGTGCCGCCAGTCTAAGCATAACCCCACACGCCATGCTTTCTCGTGGCATCGCTGGCATCCGTAAAAACACCCTGATCATCAACCTGCCAGGCAGCCCCAAAGCCGCCCTGGAGAACCTTGCCACCATCACCCCTGTCCTCCCCCATGCAATCGAATTATTGCAGGAATCGCCAGAAGCCGAACAAGGACATACCTCACCCCTGGAGTAACCCATGGCCGAATTCACTACGGTTGAAAAAAACGGGCATTTCCGCCACATCTTCCAACTCAAACCCGGCGAAAGAGTTTCTTTGTGCCGCTGTTACGCATCAAAGACATTCCCCTTCTGCGACGGCTCGCACAAGACCATGCCGCATAACATAGGTCCAGTCGTCGTCGAGGTGCCTACGCAGGCCGAAGAACCCCAGGAACCAAGTCCGTCTGCCTGAGCGCCCTAAAAAGTCTCGACCCGTTCCAGGGATTCCTGCAGCGGTTCGTCCTTGCGCACAACCACAACCGGCACCGAACGTGACTGTAACCGCGCCAGGAACTCCGCCGTGTCCACGGGCTCGCCAAACGATTTTACATCCAGGCTGACCACCACGGGGCGCATCCGGCGCACCAACAAGGCGTCCACAGCTACCTCCACCGTCGGATCGACCGAAGGTGTAATCACCACCACCGTGCTTGCGCGCGGTAACTGCGGTGACTCGGCTTCCACCAATCCCAACAGAGGCAACTTGCCATCGCATTTCAAAAATGCCAGATTTTCCAGGATCTTATTCAACTGCCGCTCCCCACGCTCTGGGGGTAGCACGGTCACCACTTCACTCGCGCAAACCAACCCAACCGCTCTGCCGTGGCGCAGATAATAACTGGCAATGGAGCCCGCGGCGCTAACCCCATATTCAAATGTATCGGGCGGCAATGTCACCTTGCGGTCCTCACGGTTATACTTCCACAGCCACAATTGATCGATGCGCTCCAGAGTATCATCCACCTGACCTCTGTTATGCGCCGATTTATCCGCATCCAGGAAGATCCACACATCCGCTTGAGGATCCTGTTCATACTCTTTTACCATCAGGCGATCACGCCGTGCCGATGTAGGCCAATGGATGGATCGCAGCCCATCCCCTGGCATATACTCGCGCACACCTGCTGATTGAGGGGTCACCTCGGTCGCCTTCTGCAAAATGGCCTTTCCACCTGGGAATTGTCCGCGTGGAGAGGGGAAAGTATCCAAATCCACCACATAAGGCAGCACAAGTAACTCTTGCCGTCCGGCGATCCGTTTCGATCTTAAGAACAAGCCAAACGGATCACCAGATAAAATCGTGGTCGGTCCAAGCTGGAACCGTCCTCGGCGGTTGAGCATGGTATATGCGGCATATCCCCGCTGTTGTTTCGGGCCAATTAATGACAAGACTCTCGAGCCGAAACGACCTGGCAGCTCCGATTCGTCTCGCACCTCAACCCACAAGCGGGCCAACGGCAGCATATTCAAAACACGATAGCGCTCCTCAAAGATCTGGCCCACCTGTTGCCTCGAAACGCGCGCATCCCGAATCATCGTGAACCCAACCAGCGATAGGGCGGTCCACGCCCACGCCACCACAATTAACGCGGCAATCAAAATTACCACTCGCGTTAAGATTTCAATTTCGTTCAGATTCCCCGTAGAAGGGTTGAGTGTAGGGGCAAAGATCGTCCGCGGAATGAACCACGCCGCGGCTGCCGCCAACAGCATAACAATCAACACACCCCAAAATGTGCGCCGGATGGTCATAAGCGCTTAAGATTTGGTCAACAGGCCGCCCGGAACCGGCAGATTGCCAACAATTTCTTTTACAATCTGAGCTGCCGATAAGTTCTTCAAACGCGCCGCCGGATTGATAACCAACCGGTGGGCAATAATGAACTCCGCGAGCGCCTTGATATCATCGGGCAAGACATAATCTCTCCCTTGCAGCGCAGCGCGCGCCTGGCTGGCCCGGAACAGGCCCAGGCTTCCACGCGGGCTAGCTCCCAGGTAAACGTCCACATTATCCCGTGAAGCACGGGTCATTTCTACAATGTACCGTTTGACCGGGCCCGAAACATACACCTGCTTTACGGCTTCTTGCATCATCTGAAGCTCTTCCAATGACACCACCGGCTCCAAAGTCTCGATGGGGTGTTGGAACTGTTGATCACCCATGATCTTAATCTCGTCTTCTAGGGCAGGATAACCCAGCCGTATACGCAGTAAGAAGCGGTCCAACTGCGCCTCAGGAAGCGGGAACGTCCCTTCATACTCGATCGGGTTCTGAGTGCCCAACACCATGAACGGAGAAGGCATTGGGTGCGTGGTGCCATCTACTGTCACCTGACGCTCTTCCATCGCCTCCAATAAAGCCGATTGAGTCTTCGGAGTAGCCCGGTTGATTTCATCAGCCAAAACAATTTGCGCCATAATCGGGCCGGCGCGGTACTCGAATTGCCGGTTCTGCTGGTTAAAAATCGAAACGCCTGTCACATCACTAGGTAGCATATCCGGGGTGAACTGGATGCGGTTGAATGAGCAACCCAACGACTTCGCCAGGCTCCGAGCCAGCATGGTCTTTCCAACACCCGGCACATCTTCAATTAAGATATGTCCCTGGCACAACAACCCCACCACGGTCAGCTCCAAAACAGAGCGCTTTCCTACTATCACTTGCTCTAGATTAGTCATGAGCTTGTGGCCGAAACCTTGAATATCCGACACGGTCATGTTCGTTGAAGCAGTACTCATTCGTCAGGCTCCGATTCTGTTAGATTTCTTCAATTTGAGACGAAAGATCACCGCCAACCAGCCAGCTTTCCAGGCCAGCAAGGTGATCCCTACTAGTATACTCAACAATAGTCCAAATATAAAGGAAATTGGCCGGTAAACCATCTCCACCACGTGAGTTCCCGCCGGGATACTCACCCCCATAAAGAGATAATTGGCGGAATAGATATCGACCCGCTCCCCATCTACACTCGCCAACCATCCAGGGTACCGGGTCTGTGAAATCATGAGCCAGCCTTCCGTATTCACCTGGATGGAATACACCTTTCGGTTCGGTCGATCTACCAATGTCGTCAACTGTGCCTTACTGCCAGGCTCGCAAGCCCGATTCGCATCGGGCGGTGTGCCTTCCAACACCAACCGTTCGCCTACGTCCCCCGCCCGCAGAACCGCCAGAGCGGCATTCGCATCCGGTACGGTGAGCATGCAGTTGTACCACCACAATTTTTCTCCACCATCCACACGGGCAAACCTTACCCCACCTGGTGCGCTGGCGTCAATTTGTTCCACCAGGTCCACATCCATCCAGGCCAGCCACTGCCGCCACTGGGGTGTATCCAACACTTGCAGTGTTTCCATCCATTGCACGTAACGTCCCGGTTGCAATGGGTCAAAATTGTTCGCCGACCTGATCCGATCGATCAGTTGCATGTTCGGCAAAGCCGTCTCCCGCAAATTGCGCCAATCTTCAATCTCGGTGAAATCGTGAAACCGGAAGAAACGCCGGAATTTGAGGTCGTCTTGCATGGTGTCGCTGATATACAAACGACCATCACCCAAATCTTCCTTCACCTGTTGGATTTGAGTCGTGGATTCTCCATAAAGCGCAAGATCGGTGGTTGGGTTCAATCGCCACCCCGCCACGAATAAATCAGCCGCCAGCCACAAAATCACTCCCATATTCCATAACTGCTTCTTGCCTTGCTTCTCCGCCAATGGAATCAGCAAGGTAAATATCCCCACCCCTAAAGCCCATAATCCAGCCAGCGCGGTTGCCCGAATGAACGTTAATCGCACATCGCCCATCGTCTGCCAGGTTATCCCAGCCCCCAGCGTCACGGCAAACATTCCCGCCGTCCCCAACCGCAGCCAATATAAGCCGCGCTTTTCGGGGCAGCGCCACCGCTCCGCCCCGATCCCCCCCAAAAGCGCTAACCCAAAAGTCGCCCAAATCAAATACCGCGCCGGAGCCTGAAACATATCAAATGTAGGCACATACTTGAACAAAAAGGGGAAGATTGGCGTATTCTGCCCCAAGGCAAGCCCAAAAGCCACGATGACCAGTCCCCAAAGAAGAATCACTGTACCCTGTCTGGCCCACCCAAGAGAATCTTCCTTTCTCCGCTTGAATACCAATGGAATTGTAGAGAATGCCAGGAGCAGCACCGCAATCCCAAGATAGGCGTGGTCTTCCCAATAGCTGGCGTACCCCCAATAATCTCCGTTCCCAGGGTTGCCAAAGAAATCCGGAGCCACCAAAGTGATGAATCGCCACGGCCAAAAGGAATACGTCATGGCAAACTCATAATCCACTTCCGCCGAGCGCTGCGATTGCAACAAATACTCAGCCGTCGGCGCCAACTGCACTGCCGATAACCCCGCCGCCAGAATGCCTGCGCCAGCCAATCGCGCCAACGCGAAGACCACCCGTTGGAGGCCTCCTTGGAACGATTTCGCCAAGACCCACGCCACAGTCAACAATATCGAATACCAGGCCAGTTGTGCGTGCCCAGCCAGCAGTTGCATGCTCAGGGCAAGCACGAAACGAAAGGGGATTCCGGCCTTCGATTTGGATTCTCCTGTCTGAGAGAATGGGCCGGAAAGTTCATCGGCGTATCGAATGACCCACGGCAGCCACGCCGCCACCCACACCATGCTAAGAAATTCCAACCGACCCACCAGGTAACCGCTTAGCGCAAACGCCAACCCACCCACAGCCTGAGCCAATTCGCCAAGTCCCAACCGGCGCAGCAGCGCCACCATGCCTAACCCGCCCCAAGCCAGGTGGGCTACCGCCAGGAAGGTATATCCCCAAGCGATACCTTTCGCCCCAGCCAATGCCGCAAAGATCAGCAGAATCCAGTTAGGTGGGTAAAAGAAAGCGCTCTGGTAATTAGCCGCCAGAGGCGCTCCCATCCCATTGAGGTCGTTCCACAACGGCAGCGACCCCACCCGAATTTGCTCCCAGGCCTCCACCCACCACGGCACGAATTGAAGCGAAGGCGTTCCCCAGAATAGAGCCTGCCCGCTCAATAGTGCCCCGCCCAACAAAATCAAAGGGCCTGCCAATACCGAATAAACAGGTAGCCCGAGTCTCTTCATTTCACCTGCCTACCTGATAAATTTCCCACGTTTCGTTTTGATACACTGAAACAAGTCCTTGGATCGTTGTGGAGTTCCAGTCGCCCGATCTGTCCAGGGATTTCGGCACAACCACATAATCGACCTGAAACTCGTCCAGTAAAGCCTGCCGATCCATATCACTACTTTCTGGGCTGAGCGCCTTCTCGACTCTAGGCAGAATCTCCTTCAACCGTATGCTTTCCGGTCCATGTCCCACCAAGGTGGTCATTGGCGCCCACGCTGGCATAGCATTGGAAACATCATATTCAGCCAACACAACCGATCCCTTCGGCGCTAATTCTGCCAATGCTTCATATATTTCAGCTTCCGCTGCGGGAATAAACAGAGGCTTGGATTTCTGTGTCACGCCAACCATCCCCCCCATAAAGAGGATAACGGACGAAAGAATGCCGACCACCATCAACCCGGTCCCAAACTTCTGCCAGACCGGTTTCCATTGGCACACTCCCAGCAATGCCAAAATTACGAACGCGGTCCAAATGCCTTCTGGCAGCCTTCGCTGCAAATTGTAAGGCGCGTAGGCCAACAACGGAAAAACCAGCACCCAGACCACCAGCAACAATCCGCGCCATTCCATTTTCCGGAAGAGCCGCAAGATAGCGGCAGCGCCCAATCCCACAGTCACGCCAAAGGCCAGGATGTAATCACTGATCGGCGGCGAGGTTATGATATTTTGAGTTTGCCAGTTCTTTAGAAATGGATCAAACTGAAAAGAAAAGAAAGTGTAGGCCACCATCGGCATTGAGACGACGCCCATTCCGATAGCTTTCAAGAGGTATTTTCTCCATGTTTTCCATTCCAGCCGTTTGAGCGCGCAAAAGACCGCTCCTCCACTCAAATGCGCTCCAACGATCGCCCATGCCACCACCACCGTCAATGGCTGCATGAATCCCAACCCCACCCACCACAACCCATCCAGCAATCCTCGCCGGACTGGGGTAACGTCTTCTCTCGCGCCCAGATAGGCGCTCAATCCCCACAAAAGCATCCCCCGGCCGGCAGCCAGATGCGGCAGCGCCAAAACTGCCAGGAATCCAAATGTCTCCGGCGAATAGAACTCCAATGGCAGCCGCTCTCCCCACAGCCCTCCCAGTCCCATAACGGAAAGAAAGCCAAGTCCGCCTCCAACGGTCACCAACACCACGGCCCATTTCCGCCAGCGCTTCTCCTGGAGGAATTGCGCGATAAACTTATAACTACCATAAATATACAATCCGCCACCAAGTATCCGGAACCCGTGAAATAGGGCTACCAGTTGATCGTGCGCCCCCGGTGGTGACACTAGTTTTCCAAGCAAAATATATGGAAAGAACGCCAGAAAGCCTGACTGCTCAAAGGGCGTATAAGGCGTGCGGAACAGCCAGTCTCCGCTGCTACCCAGCATCATCTTCGCAATGTAGGAATTCCCGTCCTCTGTAGCAATCAACAATCCAGAATAGCGCCATTCGTCTCCCGCCATGAAGTATCCAAGCAGGTAAGGCAGCATCGTCAAAAGCATAAACAGTGCGGCAAAGCGCACTACCCACCTTCTCTCCGTGGTGTCGATCATTGCCGCCGCCACAACCACAATCCTCCCACGCCAATCAAGGAAAGCAAGCTAATCCCGCCTCCAACCATCACAGATGCTGGCCGGTAAACCATCTCAACACTGTGGACCCCCGGCTCCAAATGCGCGCCACGCAGCAAGCCTCCGACGGTTTCCAATTTGGCCGCCTTTCCATCCACCCGCAAAATCCAACCTGGGTAGGCCAGTTCGCTAAACACCAGCAATCCCGGCCCTTCCGCAACCGCCTCAATTCGGTTGGGCGTAACGTTCACCCGCGCCTCGCGAAGCATTTTCTCCCCTAATGGAGCATCCACTTCTTGCACCCATGCTCTCGGATACACGAAATTATTGCGATAAACTCGGGTTTCTCCAGACCGACCGACCCTCTCCAGGCCGTTGACATTCAGATCAAATTCAGATGCCACGAATTCTACATTCAACAAACCCAGCAAACGCACATCCGGCTTTGCCGCCCGATTCGCCTCGCCCGGCTCCCCATCGCCAAACGGCGGCAAGGTCACACTGTAACCCGTGCTTGCCACCCCGCTGGCTTGCTCGAAGTAATTCGCGTACACGATCAACTGCAATGGGTCCACCCCATCCGCCAGGGATACGCCGTTCAAAGCCGCCACATGTTGAGGAACGCTGTAAGAAGGGGAATACACGCGGAAAAGCCCAAGGTCATCCTTTATGCCTATAGTCTGAATCAACGTTTTCGCTTCTGTGATGGTATCTTTTTGGCGAATTTCACTCCCACTCGCATTCGTCCCGATCAAATCCAGCGCCAACAACACTATGCCTATCGAAACCCACCCCAGGCCGGTTTTACCTTTCAAGCCCTGCCCAAACCAGATCAATGCCGACAACAAGGCTGCGCCGCCCCAAATGAAACGCCACGGAAACTCGCCGCTCGCGGCCCACACAGCTCCGCCCAAGCCCAGAACAATCAGCATCAACCCCGCCAGGATGAGTCTGGGGTTCCATTTGCCCAACGGAATTCCATTCCCCCGGGCGTCCATCAAAATTTGCGTCACCCATGCAAGTGTCGCCGCCAACCCCATGGCAGTTATGAAGATCATTCTTGCCGGCACACGGATCATGTTGAACCCCGGCAAGTTGACCACCCAAGGCATCCAGGGCAGCGCTTCTCCCAGCGCATACAACAAAGCAAGAGCCGCTGCGCCCAACCAGAAGCCGGCTTTTCGCCGGACTTCGGGCAGCCAAATCGCAAACAATGCCCCGCCCAAGACGATCGCCCCAGGATATACTACCCACTCTACGCTTGACCCTGCGTCCGGAATCACCAACCCTAACAACCGCTCAAGCGGCAGCGAGAATGACAACATGTCGGTTGTCTCCATCAAACTGCGCGTCGAACGGCTGCTGTATTCAACCAATGGGAGCAGCAATACCGCCGAAACACCTAGTCCAAGCACAGCACACACCGCTGCCCATCCGAATTTTTGCGCGACATCCTTCCACCCCTGCCACCGGAAGCGGAAGAAACGATATCCGAACCACAGCAACCCCGCCGGGATCACCCAACGCGGATCGGCAAGAAAGATCATTCCCAACACCACTCCCGGCAGCACTCGCCAAAAAGGTCTGCCCTGGTTTGATTTCCGGTCGGCTAACAAGAGCCAGGGCGTCCAGGCCACCGCATAAACGAGGGTCAGGTGTCCCGCGGCCCAATGAGTCGCCAACTTAGGCATCGCTTCAAAGGATAAAGCCCCCATAACCCCCGCCGCTCTTCCAACACCCTCCTGTCGCAACAACAGATACATGCCAACCCCGCCAAAAAGGATGTGCATCACAGCCGTGATATTCAACCCCAAGGGCAGTGGCAGGAGCAGCGCCAACCAATGGAATGGGTAAAACAAGCTCGCCAACGGATTAGCCGCAAGCGGAAACCCGCTCAAATACAAGTCCGACCAAAGCGGGACCTGACCATATTCTCGAACTGCGTCTTGAATGAACACCGCCAAAGGGAAATGACTGATCACCAGGTCGCTGTATTCTGCGCCGCGCAAAAAAACAAAACCATCCATCCGGGATAAATAGAAGAGTACCGGAAGTAAAAACACTCCCCACCAGACATACCTGCGCAGCCTTTCAATCAGCCTCGCCCTCATCATGGCCTCACAACATAGATCGTGACGCCGCCGTCATCATAACCCAGCGGATATTTATCCAACCCCGTGGGCATACCCAATAACCTTTCTCGGGGTCCCAGCACGATATAACCAACATGGTTCTGTTCGATAAATGACCGACCCAAATCAGATCCCATTTCGCCCGAGAAAAACCGGATCACCTGATTCTCTTTATCTTCGGCGTTAACGGTCTCAAACGGATGTCCGTAAACAACTCGCCGCCCTGTTTGGGCCGGTACAAACATACTTAACTCCGGCGATGCCAGAACGACCGCACCTTCAGGCGCGGTCTCTCCAAGCCATACCAACGCATCCCGCTCTTCAACCGTCATGTACAATTTGCCAGTGTCAGGGCCCATTACCCCAGCCGTTGTGATCAACAACATCAACAGGTTGGTCAACACACTCCCGCCCACCACACTGGGCCAAAGCCACTTCCAACCAGGTCTCCTCGCCAGGATTGCCTCCACGCCCAGCACCGCCAACCCAACCATCGGCACATAGATGCCGGTCATAAACCGGCGCTGCAAGCTGAACGGCAAGTAAATCAGCAACAACCCAACCACGGCCCACCCGAGTAATACCCGCCTGCCAGGGATATTGCGCGTGTTCCACAACATTACTCCGCCCGCCACCGCCAGAATCAACGCTGGCGACAGCGAAAGTAACAAGTCCCATAAGGGCGGCGCGGGGGTCAGGTTCTGAGCATCCCATTGCGCCAGAACCGGGTTGCTGCGGATCATCCAAAATTGGGCCAACAGCCACGGACCACCTAACCCCATACTCCACAGCAACCTGCCTAACCGGACCTTTTTCTCTTCCAGCCAGGTCCAAACCATCTCCACTCCCAAAACAACCGCGACGATGACCACGCCAAAAGGTTGAATGACCGAAACCAACAAGCCCAACCCTAACCGCAGCCACGGTTTCCGCCCCAGAGCCGTGCCTTCATCCGGCTGAACCAACCACAAGATCAACGCTAACCCAATCGGGAAGTGAGGATTGAGGAGCATGGATAGGTAAGGATACCCCTCAGCTACCCACACATCTGCCGGAAGGTATCCGCCGAACAAAACCAGCGCCCCCAAACCTCCGCCAACCATCGCCAGGACGAAAGCCCGGTCAATGATGCGTTGTTGCCCCCGGAACACCCGCCCAAAAAACCGCGCCACCGCGAAGAACAAGCCTAGGCTCGCAATCAACCTGGCCACATGGAACACGACCACCACCGAAACATCGCTCACGCGAGCCACATGTCCAAGAGAAATGTAAAACAAAAATAGCAAGGCCTCTGCGCCACTCTCCGCTGTATAAAGCAAGCGGAATGTCCAATCTCCCATCCATCCCAATTGCATCTTCGCTAAATACGAATTGCCATCCACCGGGTTGAGGACAAAACCGCCGAAAACCAGGCCGTCTACGCCGCGGGTCAACGCGACAACAAATGGAAGAGCCTGCACTGCAATGACGAAAATGAGGAGGAACCAGAATCTGCGGCGAGAAACCATGGCTGAAAATGACCCGATCCGATGGGACAGAGTAGAACAACTCGAATTCTACGAGTATACTTGAGATTAATAGCCCCCGCAACCAGAACCACACCGTCAAATGCCTTGTCTGGATCGCCAAGCAACCCTATAATCAGTATATGAATCAGGCAGCTTACCTCCACCGACTCCAAAAACTGGACACACAACTCGATCAAATCCAGGCCCGCCTCGCCGAAATCGACCGCCTCCTATCCGAAGATGAGCGCGTTCGTGCTGCGCGTCAGGCCGCCGACAACGCCCGCCGTATCTTAGAAAAATCACGACTAGATGCCCGCGGCGCTGACCATCTCGTAAAAGAGCAGCAAATAAAAATCGAACAAACCGAGGCCTCTCTGTACGGGGGAAAAATTCACAACCCGAAAGAACTTCAGGATCTTCAGAAAGAAATTGAATCCCTCAAACGCCATTTGGCAACCCTGGAAGATCGCCAGCTAGAATCCATGATTGCGCTAGAAGAAGCCGAAAAAATAACCCAGTCCGCGGACACCGCGCTGGACCAGACTCAAGCCGAAGTGGTTCAGGCCAAGGCGGGTTTGTCCGGCGAGCGCGATCAACTCCTCAAGAACCGCCAGCGCCTGGAAACGGAACGCTCCGCGGCGCTATCCCCAATACAGGAAGCGAATCTCCAGGTTTATAATCGCATTCGTGAGCAGCGGAAAGGGATCGCCGTGGCTTCCATAGAAGACGAAACCTGCTCCACCTGCGGCGCGCCAATCCGCCCCGCCGAGGCCCAGGCCGCCCGCCTACAATCCGCGCTGCATTTTTGCTCATCTTGTGGAAGAGTTCTATTCGCAGGATAAACCATGTTTAAACTCCCGCGCATCGAAATGCTTTCATTTTGGCTCGGCTTCATCGCCGCCACGCTGTTCTGGTTCCTCGTCTGGCGCTTGAAGCCGCTGCTTCCAAAGATAATCGCCTGGTACAAAAATTACAGCCGCGAATTGCGCTTGCGCAATCTCATGGGTGTCAATGACTCCCTCCGGAAAGACGCTCTCCGTCGGGCCCAACGCGCTCACCTGGCTGCGCCACTCTTTTCGTTGGATGAATTAATCATCATCCCCCGCCTCCTGGCCCCTCCGCCCAAAATCGAACCCGATTCTCCCGGCCCATCCCTTTCTCTCGCGGAACAGATCATTCCGTATCTTCCCGATTGGCCCGAATTTGCTTCAGCTTTCAACGTTCCAACTTTGTCGTTGCCCGAAGCGCTTGCGAACCGCAATCACATCGCTATTGTTGGTCGCCCCGGCAGCGGTAAGACGGTCGCCCTGGCTTATCTGACATCAATCATTGCCCGACAGGATGCTGCCGCCGGCCCATTGGCCGAGCGCACCCCACTCTATACGCACATTTTGGATCTCGACACAACCCTGCCCGATGAAAATTCGGACCCATTAGCGAATATCCATAAAGCATTTTCGTCCCGAGTATCCGTCCTTGTCCAACCGCAACTTTCCCGCTTCCTGAGCGATCAATTCACGGAAGGGAATGTGCTTCTTCTCATCGATGGACTCGACGAATTGCCCCAGGCTGAATTCCCGCCTGTATCAGCCTTCTTGTCGAAATTATTAGACAAATACCCCAAAACCCAGGTGGTCACCGCGGCCAACTATGAATACTTTGATGGTCTGGGCAAGCTCGGTTTCGTTCCCCTGGCCCTAACCGCCTGGAACGACATTCAGCGTACCGAATTTCTTGAACGCTGGACGCAAAACTGGAACACCCACATCGCCCCCGAGATCACCCGCCAAACATCCATGCAGCCAATCTCTCCACTGCTCATCAATAACTGGCTGCGCGGCGAACGAGGCGCGTGGAGTCCGTTAGAGTGGACTCTCAAAGTCTGGGGCGCTTATACGGGCGATCTCAAAGCCGCTTCCGCGGTTGGATCCATCGAGACTTTTGTATCTCGCTTTGTCACCGGTCCTGTCACACGCCCTTCGTTGGAAGCACTGGCCCGCGAATTTGTTGTCCAGGGTCGTTCCGCCCTACCGTACGATCACCTCGAAAAATTATTAACCTCCATGGCTCCCGTCCAGGCTGCGCCTGAAGAGACCGAAGCCGAAGCTCCGTTGGAGCGCGCCCGGAAAGGCTCAGCTAAAAAGGGTGGCGACCTGATCTCATCCGCCGGCGAACTCATGCTGATCTCGTTGGCCAACAATGGTTTGTTGGTTGAACACACCAACAGCCAACTGAGTTTTTCCACGCCTGCCCTGGCCGGTTACCTGAGCTGCTATGCCATGTTCAGCGAAGACATCCATACCGCCCTGGAGAACCCCTATTGGGATTACAGTGCGCAAGCCCTTCGCTATACGGCTCTACGCGGTCAAGAGGTTGGTTGGATTAACGTCTTCCTCGGTTCCGAAGAATTACCCCTTTATCGTCGCCTCCTGACAGCCGCTCGTTGGCTGCCCGACTCGCCACCCAATGCACCTTGGCGCTCCTCCATCTTGCGCGGGCTTGCCAGCTTGATCCAAACAGAGATGCT
Organism: uncultured Anaerolinea sp.; assembly: GCA_964403875.1. Classification (GTDB taxonomy): domain Bacteria; phylum Chloroflexota; class Anaerolineae; order Anaerolineales; family Anaerolineaceae; genus Anaerolinea. The sequence goes on from CAYOHX010000001.1 coordinate 98,357, forward strand.
GCCCTTCAGCTTACGGGTTCGTTTCCTGGCAGCCTTTACTGGTATGAATGACCCGTCTGTATTAAAGCTCTTCCAGCAACTTTTCTTGTCGCAATCCCCAGTCGTTCGCCAAATGGCAGCCTTGGGGGCGGGAGCCTTCGGCGACCCCGCTTCTGTCAACAACTTGATTGAGCTGCTGGCCGACCCCGAAAGCAACGTTCGCAACGCCGCCTGCTTTTCCCTGGCCGCCATTCGCACCGATCAGGCCCTCAGCGTGGTGGCCGAAGCCTTATTGCAAGGCGACGAAGCGCTCCGCCAATCCGCAGCCGAAGCGCTCATCTTCATCCCCGGCTTGGGTCCTGAGACCATCAAGGAAGCCACCCGCGTTGAGGACCTGCTCACTCGCCGGGCTTCAGTCTTTGGACTACTCCGTGTACGCGAACCCTGGACGAAAGAACTTCTCGAAAAGATGACCGTCGAGGATGGTCAATGGGTTGTGCGCAACGCGGCTGCCAATGCCTTGGAAGAAATCCAAAACCCCAATCCCTACATTCCAAAACCGCTTCCGCCTGCCTGGGAATCAGCCTGGTTAATCGAATTTGCCGCCAAGCATGGCCAAGGCGTTTTACCGGGAGATACGCCTACCGATCTCCTTCTTCTTGCGCTCACCTCGGGCACAGCCGATGACCAAATCATGGCCCTCGAGTACTTGAAGGATTTGCCTGTAGAGAAAACCTTCATCGAGCTCTTCAAGCTGGTTTACGGCAATCAACCTGACATGCAAGAAGTCGCCCTGCAAACGCTCCGCTACCTGGTTTCTTGTGGCGTCGAACTGCCTTCACCACGGCAATATGGTTATGGTTAAACGGTCCCCCTGACCGGTTAAGCCAACTGATCCAATATTCTCTGCTGAACAGTCTCGGTGTCCATCCCCTGGACGGTCACCAGTTTTTCTTTTCCCGTCTCACCAGCAACAATTTCTATCCGACTGGCTTCGACTTCAAGCACCCCGGCAAGGAATTCAATCAGCGCTTTATTCGATTCATTCTGCGCCGCCGATGCCGTCAACCGAATCTTGATCGTGCCGTCATTCAGGATCTCGCTGATTTCGTTCTTGCTCGCACGAGGAACCAACCGCACCGTCACGGCTGAACCACTGACCCCATTGTGTAGTCGAAATTGTCGCTGTTGTTTCATAGTCTCACCTGATGCCCGCTAAGAGCGCGATCAAAATATATTCGGTTATTTGAACTGCTAGAATCAGCACAATTGGACTGAAATCAAATCCCCCAGCCGGAGGAAAAATACGTCTAATTGGATTATACAACGGTTGCAAAATTCTTCCCAATGCTTCCCGGACTGGGTGGTAGGGGGACATAAAAAAGGAGAGCAGCGCGTCGGCAATGATCAACAGGGACAAAACCTGAGCGATCGTACGAATAAGGGTAACGAGAAATGATGTAGCCATAGGAAGAGATTATACTAACTTTCTTGGCCGGGGGCCAACAATTGCAGTGCCAATTCGTACGATTGTAGCGCCTTCTTCAATCGCCGTGGGATAGTCCACACTGGTGCCCATCGAAAGCTGGGTCCACTCACACTGTGGAAAACACCTCCCCAAGAAATTCCGTAATCGCGCCAATCGCCGAAAGTACGGTCTCACTTTTTCAGGATCCTCTTCATAGGGCGGCATTGTCATCAAACCGCGAATTTCAAGATGGTCCAATTTGACCACCGGCCCCAGGCTCTCAGCCAGCGCTTCCCACTGATCTTCCACCCAACCCTGCCAACCGCCCTTGCTCGCCTCGCCGCTAACATTGATCTCAAGCAGCACGGGCAGTCGCCGGTTCTGTTCTTCCGCCACCCGGTTCAATAGAATCGCCAGATCCATCCCATCCAGCGACTCAAGCATATGAAAATGCTTTGCAACAATTCTAGCCTTGCGGCTCTGCAAATGCCCAATCATATGCCACGCAACCGGATAACGTTCGCCTATCGCCAGGATTTTGGGCAGCGTTTCCTCTGGGTAATTTTCGCCCAGCCATTCGGCCCCAGCCTGTAAAGCCGCTTCAATCACCTCCACCGGCTGGCCTTTTGTCACGGTCACCAGAGCCACCGAATCCCCAGGGCGACCCGCTCTCTGGCATGCCGCCAGGATTCCGCTCCTAACGGTCCTCAAGTTCTTCGTGATCCGGTCAAGTAAAAGCTCTTCTGCCATCCTGCTACCTACTTCAAAGCCAGGAGCGCGCCAAAACGACCGGTCTTACCACCTTCCGCCCGGTGAGAATACCAATCGCCAGTGTTGAATGCCGTGCAGATCCCCGCCACCTCAATATGCTCGGGCTTGATCCCTGCGCGCAATAGTGCCAGTCGATTGGCCTCCCACAAATCCAGGTAAGTTCCCGCTCTTGCGCGCCGGATGACCGCTGGCGCCTCATCCCCCAGGCTATCTTCAATTTTTTCAACCACTTCGGGGCCTACCTGGTAGCGTTCTACGCTGATCGAAGGTCCGATTCCCACCAAAATTTCCCGCGGATCACATCCATACTTCGCCTGGAGTGTCTCTACCATTCCCTTGCCAATTAGCTGTGCTGTCCCCTTCCAACCAGCGTGCGCAATACCAACCACCCCTTTCACGGGGTCGTGAAATAAAAGCGGCACGCAATCCGCAAAGCGCATGAATAGAGTGACTCCAGGCTTGTCGGTCGCAATCCCATCCGCCTCTCGGTGGGGCGAATCCAGAGGGCGCGGCGTATCTGTGCAAATCACCCTCGAGCCGTGTACCTGCCATACATCATAAATACTTTCTACCTTGCGTCCAAAAGCTTGGAAGGTTCGCTGCCGGTTTTCTATGACGTGGGCTCGGCTGTCGCCCACGGTACCGCCATGATTCAACGAATCCCACGGAGCCGGGCTGACGCCCCCGTGTCGAGTAAATATCCCTTGCCACACCTTGCTATCCGAAAAAAGATCAAATCCAAAATAGCGCAAACCATCCGGTTGATAAAAGGGCATACCGGTTATTCCTTCTCCACCAACTGCGCCGCCGTTGCAATCTTCCGTGCAACCAACCGGCGGGTCTCGCCCATGGTATCCTCGATCATCGGGTATAGGTACCAGGCTGTCATCAAACCAAACAAACCGCCCGTCAGTGTCCGCAGAAATGGCGTGCTCTCCCGAATGGGTAGCCAGGCTGGTAAATTGGCTATCACACTGGGGAGTTGGGAGAGCCCATCCACGCCGATCGGTCCTAACCCTACTACCACCCACACATACCAGGGAATAGAACGTATTCGTCTACCACTCAACCAAAACACAATTCCAAACCCCAACATCGCCAGGTACATCGCCACATCTCGTTCACACAGCGCAACCTTGTACCCCACTTGTTCATTGCCAATGAACGCTCGCGCATCGAAAATTTCTTCCGCGGTTTTCCCCGACATTTCTTCGTATGTTTCTACGCCTGGAACCCCCGCCAACTCACGCGGGTAAAAAGCTTGCTCGCCATACAAGAACCAAGAACGATAGGCTAGTTGATGGCAGAGCACGCCATAAACTTTATAAATCAAATTAGCTGGCAGTTCCGCCCCGTTTCGGGCCAACACAGGCGCCAGAAAAGGCAGCCCTACGTAGATTGCCATGAGCACATTGAAAACATGGATGTAATTCTTCGAGATCCAATAGGACAACCGGTCTCCAGAATTCACCGTCTTCCCTTTTTTCACAAGGTTACGATATGCGTCTTGATCCACTTTCTCTAACTGATTCTGTCGATCTCGCGCGGCGCCCAAAGCAATCTGCAATCGCTCCTGCGAAATATCCCCCTCCAGCTTATAGGGGCCAATTTGAACCACCGGGATTCGATCGCTGTATATCGACGCTAAAGCCGCCTCGGATGCGATGTCTATCAGCACCACCTGATGAGGATAATCTGCTTGAAGCGCATCCAACGCCGATCTAACCCGTCCTGTCGCTTCGTCGTGGTCTCGGTAGTATAACGTCACAGTGATCATGGTTCAATTCCTATTTCCGCCAGGTATTTTTTGAGCAGTTTCTCATTGACCTGTCCGATATGTTGGGCGCGGATAATCCCATCCGAATCGATAAAGAATGTCACCGGGAAGCTGTGAACGAAATATGCATCCGCCACTTTCCCCTCCCGATCCATACCAATCGCCAGTCGAACCCCGCTTGTGTCCACATAATTTTGCACGATTGTATCTTCTTCTTCAGCGTCTACCGCCAGGAAGAAAACTTCGCCATCCAGATCCGTTGAATAGGCATCGAACAGCGGCATTTCTTCTTTACAGGGCGGGCACCAGGTAGCCCAAAAATTGAGCACAACGGGTTTTCCACGGAAATCCGCCAAAGCGATCGTCTCGCCATCCAACGTTTCGATCACAAAATCCGCGGCCTCCAGCCCAACTGCGGGTGGAACCTGGGGCGACTGTTCTCCTTGGAGTGGCTCCCAGAACAGGATAATGATACCAATTCCTGCTCCAAATAACAGCCCGGCAACCAGGAGAAGAAGACCACTCCCGCGTTTCATTTTTAAAGGCCGAAATCCACGAATGGGCCAAACCGAGCCAACTGTTCAAAAGTGCCAAAGAACAGCATGATCCCAACAATAATCAGCAAGATACCCATGGCGATTTCTACGTAGTGCATGACTTTGCGATATTTCCGCAAAATCGTTCCCACCCAACCAACCCCCAATGCCGCTGCCAGGAAAGGAATGGCCAGCCCCAGGGAATAGATCGATAACAGTGATACACCTTGTGAAATTGAGCCTCCATTGAGCGCAAGTGTCAGGATAGAACCCAACACAGGCCCAACGCAGGGTGACCACCCAGCCGAGAAAAAGATTCCCAATAAGAAGGACGATATATAGCTCCGTTGCCGGTCACCCTGAGATTGCGGACGCAGGTCGTAGTCCAGGAATGGAATTCGTAAGATACCGGTCATGTGTAGACCAAACAAGACGACAACCACCCCGCCGATTTTTGCCAACCAATCACGCAAACCGTAAAGCAGGCTTCCAATCAGCGAAACCGTCACTCCCAACAAGACAAACACCACACTGAATCCCAACACGAATGCAAACCCGTGAGCCACTGTCTCCAAACGATTTTGCTTCACAGACGAATGACTATCTGCCAGGGATCGCCCACTCAAGTAACCCACGTAAGCCGGCACAAGCGAAAAAACACACGGCGTCAAGAATGAGGCCATCCCCGCCAAAAAGGCTATCCACAGGGAAACTTCCATCCAATCCTTCCTTTCGTGCTTTACCTGTAACGAAGATTATTCAACAACATCCACAATCGTCCCCGAAGGCGGCCAATGGCTGCTAATATCCACGTCTCCAGGAAGATACCCGACCGCTGGGTTGGTCCAACGGAAAATGAAACGAGCATCGTCCGGATGAACGTTGATGCAGCCGTGGGAGCGGGGCGTTCCATACTCATTGTGCCAGTATGTGGAATGAACCGCCACGCCTTCCCCGGTGATGAAGCAAGTCCACGGCACAGCCGGATAGTCACCGGTAGTCTGTCCACTCATATGCAGCGAGATCAATTTTCGATAGATTGGGTGCGGCCCTGGTGGAGTTGACCATTTATCAACGGGATTTCCCAAATAGTCAAATTTCGCGCCGGTTGAAACCCGGCAAAAACGCACTTCCGTTTGACCTTCATAGCAAGACAGCGTTTGATGTGTCAGATTCACAACAATCCGTTTATCGGTGACATTCGGATTGATTGGCGCGATATCTTCCTCAGTGAGTGGCTTAAAGGCTTCGGCGGCTGCCCAGAACAAATCCCCGTATGTGCCGAACTTTTGATTGATCCGGTAATACGGCTTTCCGTCCGTGCCAGTCTTCATCTCGTCAATCCACACAACCTGGCTGTAATAATGTCGCGGGAAAATGATGTCCTTGAGCGATGGCGTCCGGATGGGTGGATTGGCGATAATCAAATCTACATAAGGAACAGTCACTTCCCCCCAAAATCCGCTTTCTCCACCATGCACAGGTAAATCTTTTAAGACATCGTTTGGCTGGTTGTATACAGCCTGAAGGCGTGGCGCATAGATGTAGCCGTCCGGAGTCTCTACCCATCGCCTGGATCCATAATCCGACTCACCGATCACCTCGCGCAGCCAGACTACGATGGCGTCGTCGAAAATTTCTTTCACCACGTCCGCATCTGGTCTCGGCTTGGACCGTACAAACACCTTCCCGAAACAAACTCTTCCTAATTTCTCGGCGTCCGGCCAATTGGCGCTTGTTTGCAACCAGTATTCCCACGGTCTGGCAGCCAGGCTCCCCATGGCCAGCATGGATATGCGCATAAAATCGCGTCGAGTTAGAATTTTGTTCATATCAGTAAGTTCCCAAATACTCATTCCGGATCGGGCATCCGGCACAAACCCGCGTCAATCAACTCGCGAACCTGCTCAATCTCAGGCCCCCACCAGGCATCTCCTGCCTGGTAGGCCACACGCTCGCGAATAATTCGATGAAGACTCTCCGTCTGCGCGCCCAGCTTTGCCTCGGGCAGCAACCGCAATCGCAAGTCAATCGCCCGCGCCGCGGTATATAACTCAATCGCCAGCACATGAGCAGTATTATGCAAAATTCGCGCCGCATGTCGAGCGGCCGTCATCGAGTTGGCGTTGTGATCTTCTTGTTCGCCCGAAGTCGGCAGCGAATGCACGCTGTCCGGTGTCGCCAACGTCTGCGATTCGAGCACCAGCGATGCTGCAGTATACTGCGGCATCATTAAACCTGAATTAAGCCCGGCTGCTTCGGGATGGTCCACCAGCATGGGGGGCAGACCGGCATTCAATTTTCCGTCCGTCAACCGGAAGATTCGCCGCTCAGAAATCGCGCTCACTTCGGCCATCGCGATTCCCAGATAATCCATCACCATGCCCACCGGCTCACCGTGGAAGTTCCCACCCGAAAGCACTTCCCCTTGGGCAACAATCAAGGGGTTATCGGTTGCCGCATTGAGTTCCTTCTCAATCACCGAACGGACAAAGGCAACCGTATCCCGAGCCGCTCCCTGCACCTGGGGAGCGCAGCGCAGTGAGTACGCGTCTTGTATTCGGCCTGTACGGTCGATCAAAGAACTGCCTTCCGTCAACGATCGAACCCGTTCCGCCACCCGCATCTGCCCAACCTGCCCACGAGCCTGATGGATGCGCGCATCAAACGCGGAACTGCACCCCATCACAGCTTCCAGGGTTAATGAAAGGATTGCTTCTGCTGTGTCTAACAAATTCTCCGCGTCCAACACCGCCAGTCCCGCGATCGCCGCCGAAAACGTTGCCCCATTGTTGACCGCCAGGCCTTCCTTGGCGCCCAGGACAATCCGTTTCAACCCCGCGGCAGCCATCGCTTGCTTGCCACTCATCAGCACGCCCTTGTATTCTGCCTGCCCCGAGTCTTCATCTCGGTCCAGCTCATCCGTTGTGAACACCAAAGCCATGTGAGAAAGTGGCAGCAAGTCGCCCGACGATCCCAGCGAACCTTGTTCTGGAATCACCGGCGTCACGCCCCGATTGAGCATCTCTAGCAAAGTTTCTACAATTTCAACCCGTACGCCTGAAAGACCTTTGGTCAGAGTATTGGCTCGCACCAGCATTGCCGCCCGCACAACATCTCTTGACAGCGCCGGCCCCGTTCCCACGGCATGGCTCAATATTAAATTCCTGCTCAACCTGGCCGAATCCTGCCGGTGGATACGCTGGTCAGCAAAAATTCCAAACCCGGTATTGATCCCATACACGGGTTGATCGGTGGCGCGAATCTCTTCCAGGAAAGCTTGAGCTGCTTCAATGGACCGCCGACCCTCGGAAGCCAATGTAACTTGCTCGTCATATCGCGCAACCGCAGCCAATTCTTCCAATGTAAGGTGATTGCCGTCGATTTTAACCATAGTTTAGAATAAAAGGAGCCCCAAAAGAGCCGCGACACCAGTCACGGTTAGATTATCGACGTCTGGCATCGGCAACGATTCCACCAGGGTGGCCGCAAAACCGATGACCAGCACCGCCACCAGGTAATCACCCAGTCCTCCAGGGAATGTGCCGCCACTTAGATGCGCCAAGAGTATCAACAAGGTGAAACCAACCCCACCCAAAAACACAGCCAGGCTTCCCGCCAACGTTTTCTTCGGAGACCAGGGCAGTCTGGGGCTTTTCAATCGTTTCCCGATCAGGTCAGCCAATCCATCTCCACCGCACATCATCATCAATGCGACCATGCCTACTGGCGTATCTTTCCAGAACACCAACGTCAGCACCACAAAGGCGATGCCATAAAATAAGGGGCCTTTGAGGATCTCATTCCGGTCACCCGTCCGTGACATAGCCACAACGGCAGCCGGGTCCTTAAGGATGCCCAGACCCACCAGCGCAAACTGCACGGTAATGGCCCCTGGAACGAGCGCTGCCAGAAACCGCGCTTCTGGTTGGTCGTTGAATAAGAGCCAGCACAGCACAAAAATGGGTCCTGTGCCAATATGGATGATCTTGCGGCTCATCGGCCCGCTCATCCAACCTCGATGAGCAATGAAATCGTTCGCCCGCAGCCAAATCATTGATGCCGCGAAAGTGATCAACAGTGCAACCCAGTTACTGTGCAGCAATTTTATTCCACGCTCCTCTGTCGTTCGCGGTGTTCCCGTTGAATTTCTCGATCCATATCCCGTTCAGCGATCGTAGCCCGTTTGTCATACAGCTTCTTTCCCTTGGCAATGGCGATATCCAACTTCGCGCGCCCTTCCTTAAGATAGACCTGCACAGGCACCACGGTGACACCCTTTTGCCGGATGGCATTCCAAAGCTCGATCACTTCTCGCTTGTGCAACAATAGCCGGCGCGGACGTTTTGGGTCATGGTTGAACCGACTGGCCGGTTCATAAGGCGCGATGTGGCAATTCACCAACCATGCCTCCTTACCGTCCACCTGAACAAATGCTTCGGCCAGGCTGATCTGCCCGGCTCGCAGTGATTTGATTTCAGACCCTTGCAGCGCAACCCCGGCTTCAAAATGCTCTAACAGAAAATACTCAAAGTGAGCCTTTCGATTGCTGGCGACAACTTTTACATTTTTTGTGCTCATGCGCACAATTTTAACATAGATACTGCTCCTTCGGAAAAAGTGTATGGTATGATTATTGGTCTTCTTTTCGTGTCCGTTCCACCGGAGGCCCCATGATTACCCCAGAACAAATTGAAGAATGGATCCGCGAACTAGAGGAACGCCCAGCCTCTGGGCCAAAACTCATTCGTGGCATTGGTAACCGCCTGCGCGAACTCGACTCCTGGAACCAGGAACTGCTAGCCGATAACATCGCCCTGCGCAGTGAACATCGCGTTGAAGAATACGAACAACGGATCGCCAACCTGGAATATCAGCTCGAGCTGCTCAAACGTCAGCTATCAGGCCTGACACCTGCCTCGGCGCTAACACCCACTGTGGATGAAAACCCGCGCATCCTCCTCTTTCACCCATCCGGCAAGGTGCTCACCACACCCATCCCGCCCAACCTCTCTCCAGGCCCGCTCCCGGTTCAACTCTCTGCGCCCATCCCGCCGGGCGATGAGCCGCCCGGGCTACTCATCTGCTCCCCGCGCGAAGAAATTCTCTTTGTCTTTGACAGCGGTCGTTCTCAAACCCTGGCAATTGCCAACATCAAAGAAAGCCTGGATTGGGATTCAGCCTCCGTAGTCAGCCCGCGAGCCGGCGAATCCCTCGTGGCCGCTCTGCCCATCGCTCGCCTCCCCCTGGCCGATCACTGCGTCCAGGTCAGCCGCCGTGGTTTTGCGAAGAAAATGATGCGTCCCTCCTTCGAAAACTTCATCGCGCGCGGCATGGTGGGCGCTGGCGTTAAAACCAAAAACGACCGCGCCGCATTCCTGGCCCTTTGCGCTAAGGACGATCTACTCACATTGGTAACCTGGGAAGGTTTCGTGGTCTGCCTGCCGAATCTCGGCCTGCCCTATGCCGTGGAACAGATCATGCAGGTTGGTCTGACCGACCACCTCGTTTCTGCTTTCACTGCAGGCTCTAAGTCCGAGATTCTCTTCATTACCAACACCGGTAAAGCCATACGCCGCGAAACCAGTTGGCTGGAACCGGCTGGATCTTTCCGCGCCAGGGGACAAGCCGTCATTCCTCCTGCCCGACGAGAATCCGGCACACGGCTGGCCGGAGCCGTCCCCGTCACTTCCGATGATTGGCTCCTGGCGCTCCACGCTGATGGAACCTTCTCCGCAACCCCTGTGCCAGAACTCATGGATGCTGGCTCGCTTCCGCCAGGAGGCGAAGTGCTTTCGGTCGTAACCGTCCTCCTTCAGACCAAAAAGGAATGAGACATGATCTCCCTCGGTCTCGATTTCGGCACCTCCAACTCTGGTGCTGCTCTTTTCGACGGGAAAGAAATCCGCCTCTTACCCCTCGACCCTCAATCGACAACCCCCGAGGTTGTCAAAACCATTCTTTACTTGACTCATGATCAAAAAGCTTTTATCGGCCAGGAAGCAGTTGAGCTTTATTATCGTGAGAACGTCGGTCGCTTGCGCCGATTCGTAAAGAAATGGGTCGGCGAGGTGGAATATCGCGGAGCCGATATGTATTACGTGACCGACTTGTTTGCCTATGTCGACGAACTTCAACCCGGTCGCTTGTTCCAGTTCCTCAAGACGGCCCTTCGCCAGCCCGGCTACGAAGGAACCCGTGTTTTTGATCGCTATTACACCACGGAAGAACTGATCGCCCTCTATCTCAAAGAAATCAAAACCCGCGCTGAAGCAGCCATTGGCAGCGAGGTAACGAGCGTTGTCATCGGACGCCCCGTCCACTTTTCACCCGACCCCACCCTCGACGCGCAAGCCCAGGACAAATTGCGCCACGCTGCCCGAGAAGCGGGATTCAAGCACATCACTTTCGAATTGGAACCCGTCGCCGCCGCCCTATATTACGAACAATCGCTTCATCAACCTCAAACGGCCTTGATCTACGACTTCGGCGGTGGCACACTCGATATCACGGTCGTCCGCCTCGGAGATCCTCGCCACCGAGAAATTTTGGCCAACGGGGGCATCGACGTGGCTGGTTCCGATTTTGACCGGGCAATCATTCAGAAGCGCATCTTGCCCCACTTTGGCGCCGGTCAGGTCACGCTTTATCCCGAGCTGCGTGAGTTAATCAAATCTGTCTCCGATTGGATGGCTCTCCCTGAGCTAAGTACGCCAGTCAATCGACAGCACATCACCCGCGCAGTAAACAATGGCGTCGCCCCGGTCCAACTGAAAGCCCTCGAAAGCCTCATCTTCAACGACCTGGCCTTCTCTTTTTACCGCGTCATTGAAGAAGCCAAAATACTACTGTCCTCGCAAGGCACAACCGTCATCCAAATGAAAGAGAAAGATCTCAACCTGTGGGAGCTTTACACCCGGCATCAATTCGAGCGAGACATCCGCGAATACCAGGACCGCGTCGAGCAAACCATCCTTCAAACTCTGGCCATCTCAGGCCTCGAGCCGCCTCAAATCGACACGGTTGTGAAAACTGGCGGCAGCTCCAGCATCCCCGCTTTCACCAACCTGTTATCCCGCGTCTTCTCCGCCGAAAAAGTGAAGTCCTCCAACGCCTTCTCCAGTGTCACCGCCGGATTGGCCATTCGCGCGCATCAAGGTTAAAATCCATTATGCCCCCGTTGTCTAAAGATCTCTTCCTGCTCGATCCAGACATTATTTTCCTCAACCACGGTTCTTTTGGAGCCTGCCCCAAAGAAGTTTTTCAGGTGTATCAGGATTGGCAGCTTCGCCTCGAACGCCAACCCGTGCGCTTCTTGGGTCGTGAGTATGCCCAACACGACCTGACTGCCCGGAAAGCACTGGGTGCTTACCTTTCTACTGAACCGGACAATTTGGCCTTTGTCCCCAACGCCACCTACGGCGTAAATCTGGTAGCACGCTCCCTGCCGCTCCTTCCCGGCGACGAAATCCTCACGACTGACCACGAATATGGCGCTTGCGATTACACCTGGGAAATGCTCTGCCGAACAAGGGGAGCAAAATACGTCAAACACCCAATCCGCTTGCCAGTTGGCTCTCCTTCAACGCTGGCCGATGAAATTTGGCAGGGCGTCAATCCCCACACGCGAGTTATCTATCTCAGTCACATCACCTCACCAACCGCTCTGCGTTTGCCCATTGAAGACCTCTGCGCTCGTGCCAGAGCCGCTGGTATCCTCACGTTGATCGATGGAGCCCATGCCCCAGGCCAGATACCGCTGGAAATCCCTGCCACACAGGCCGACTTCTACACCGGAAATTGCCACAAGTGGATGTTGGCCCCCAAAGGGTCAGCCTTTCTGTATACCCATCCAACCGTTCAACACCTCATCGAACCACTTGTTGTCAGTTGGGGGTATCACGCCGAAACAACTTCCGGGAGCCAGTACATAGACTATCTGCAATGGACGGGCACACGCGACCCCGCGCCATACTTTACCGTGCCAGCCGCCATCGACTTCATGCAAAACCATGATTGGCCTTCTGTGCGCCAAAGCTGCCGAGCCTTGCTCCAAACTGCCCTCGCCGGGATCGGTCAAATCACCGGGTTGCCTCCGTTCTATTCCCTGGATTCGGATGTCTACGCGCAAATGGGCGCCGTGCCATTGCCTGAATGCGACGCAGCCCAATTGAAAGCTCGCCTCTATGACGAGTTAAAAATCGAGATACCTGTTACAAAAATTGGTTCGCGGCTCTTCATCCGCGTATCCATCCAGGCTTACAACACCCCCCAAGACGTCGCCCACCTTCTCAGAGCGCTCCAAACCCTCTTACCCCAGGTTCTCAATTCATAAGCTTCTCAAGGAGTTGCCGTTGTCGGATCAAGAGGATGGGCAGCGAGTTTCCGTGTCAGCGTCCGCATTTTTGGGGGACTCACCCCGCCAATTTCCAACGAGCCTTTTATAAGGCTATGGTACACTTTTGTTATAAGATATACACTCAGGAGAATACACCATGAAAAGAATCGCAGTTCTCACCAGCGGAGGGGACGCCCCCGGCATGAATGCCGCCATCCGCGCCGTCACCCGCACCGCCATCTTCAAAGGCTGGGAAGTGTTTGGCGTCCAAAACGGCTATGACGGATTGATCTCCGGGACCATTCGTCAATTGGGTAATCGCGATGTCGGCGGCATCATGCAGCTCGGCGGCACATTTCTCGGCAGCGCCCGCTGTCCCGAGTTTGAAACGATCGAAGGCCGTCGTAAAGCCCTCCGCCAACTCGGCCAGCGCGGAATCGATTCCCTGGTGGTCATCGGCGGCAACGGCTCTCAAACCGGCGCTTACGAACTCTCGCAAATGGATTTTCCCGTAGTGGGCGTCGCCTCTACCATTGACAACGACCTGTACGGTTCCGACATCACAATTGGCGTCGATACCGCTTTGAACATCGCCCTCGAAGCCATCGACCGTCTCAAAGTGACCGCATCCTCCCACCAGCGTGCTTTCCTCATTGAAGTGATGGGCCGCAAGTGTGGATACCTGGGCCTGATGGCTGGAATCGCTGGCGGCGCCGAATACATCGTTATTCCTGAGTTCGAGATTGACCCCGAAGAAGTAGCCAAATCCATCGCCCATGCCTACGACCGCGGCAAGGCCCACGCCCTGGTTGTCGTCGCCGAAGGCGCAAAATACAATGCCGAAGCCCTGGTTGCCTTCTTCAAAGAACACCAGGATCGCTTAGGTTTTGAAATTCGGGCCACGACCCTGGGACACGTTCAACGTGGCGGCACGCCCAGCGCCAGTGATCGCCTCCTCGGTACTCGTCTGGGATCCGCGGCCGTAGATGCGATTGAGCAGGGCCGGAAATCTGACCTCGTCGGCATAATCAAAGGCGAAGTCACCACAACGCCCTACGAAGTGGTCATCCACAATAAAAAACCGCTGGATCTTTCTCTCTTAAAATTATCCCAGGCTCTGGAGCAGTAGTATGGATGTGGCGCTGGCTCTCGGCGGCGGCGGAGTCAAAGGCATCGCCCACATTGGCGTGCTTTCCTGGCTGGAAAGCCACGGCTACCGTGTTCGCGCCGTCGCCGGAACGAGCGCCGGCGGACTGGTCGGGTCCGTCTATGCGGCGGGTTATTCTCCCCTGGAAATCCTAAAAACCGTCCAACGCCTGGATTTCACCAGCCTCTATCGCCGTCGCCCCGAAGATGGCCCCTCACTGATGGGACACGCCGGATTGGTAGAAGCCATTGCTCCTCTTCTCAAAGGCAAGCAATTCAACGACCTGCGCATCCCCTTTGCTTGCACCGCCGTCGATATCAATAGCGCCCGTGAATTCTATTTCACCTCGGGTCCTGTTTTGGATGCCGTTCTCGCCACAATGGCCATCCCAGGTATCCTCCCCCCCGTACAAATGGATGGCGTTCTGCTCGTAGATGGCGCGGTCCTGGACCCCGTCCCCGTTCTGTTGGCCCGGCATCTAGCCCCCAAATTACCCATCCTGGCCGTCGTTCTAACACCCGCCGAAGAAGACTGGGACAAAATTCCCGAAACTTCCCCCTTACCCATTCCTCCCGTCTTACAAAGCCTCACTCGCATGCGTATTGGCCAGGCTCTGCGTATTTTCACTCAGTCGCTCGACATCAATTCCTACATGCTGTCCGAACTGCGCCTCAAAAACGACCGCCCCGATGTCATCATCCGCCCAGATGTATACCAAATCGGCGTCCTTCAATTCACCGAGCCGCTCGATTTAGTTCAAGCAGGAATTGAGGCCGCTGATTCCGCCCGGCCGAAGATCGAAGCTGCCCTCTCTCCGTTGGGAGCTTTGCGCCGCTCCCTCCGGCGGCACACTCATCCCGAAAACGTGGTGTACTTCGAAGCCCCCCAACCTGGCGCTGGCCAACTCCCCGCCCATGAAGCGTGATCTGCGCGAGTACGCCCGCCAAACCAACACCCGCTTGATTGTCGGTGGGGTCTTACTATTGTTCATCGTAGGGGATGGTCTCATCTATTGGATCTACGGACCCGCGGCAGCCCTCTCGGGCTTGCTCTGTCTGGGAATCGGCCTGGTTCCCATCCTCTTAATAATGCTCGTCCTAACCGTCATCGATTGGATTGTAAAACGTGCCGACCAAGAGTGAAACCCTCTCCCGATGGGAAAGTGGTTGGACGTTCCGCTTCCGCCCATCAATCGCCCCTCCACCGACACGGATCATCTTATTCATCCACGGCTGGACTGGAGATGAATTTTCGCTGGACCCTTTCTCTCATACCGCATCACCTCAAGCCGTGCTTTTCTTCCCGCGTGGCCCTGTAAAAGCATCTCCATCAGGGTTCGGTTGGGCCAACCACACCGCTCCTGGCGGCACGACCTTTGCCAGTTTTGAGCCTGCCGCCCACGCGCTCATGAAATTCCTCGAGGCGCAGGTAGTCGAGATGGACCTGCCCAATTTACCCTTCACCCTGGTCGGATTCAGTCAGGGTGTTGCCATGTCGATCACCCTGGCAGCCCTTTACCCCAATCGGATCGCGGGGCTGGCTCTCCTGGCGGGCTTTCTCCCCCAACAGATGCCGCCCCAATCCGGGTTCGACTTGACTGGCAAGCATGTTTTCGTCGCCCACGGGCGCAAAGACCAGGTCGTCCCCATTCAAGAAGCGCACAACCTGATAACTTACCTGGAAAACGCCGGCGCCACAATCGAATTTTGTGAAAGCAATGCCGGGCATAAATTATCCAGCGCGTGCTTCCCTGGGTTGAACCGGTTCCTGGCCTGATATCTGGCTAGAAAATCCCTATCGACCCTGCACGAACGAGATCAAACCGAATAAGATACCCAAAGCTGCCAGGCCAACCACAATGAAGCCCATCGGAACATTTCCAACAGTCGCGGCGCTGTTATCCGTAAAGGTTGGAATGACTAACGGGGCAGGCTGGGTAAAAGTCGGTTGTCGCGTAGGCGCTTCCGTCACGATGAACCGCGCAGCCAGGGTTGGATCAATCGTCAATGTGAATTGAAGCGTCGGCGTGGGCGGGGGTTCAACGATCGGCAGTTGAACAGGCGGATCGATTTGCACAAACACCGAGTACACCCAGGCCTCTCCGCCTGGAACACCCGGATACTCCACCAGGATCCATTCACCCGCCGGAGAACGCCCCTTCGCCGGAACGCGCTGCCCAACCAGCAGCACGCCAACCAGTTCGTATTTAACGCCAGGTCCGCTCCGCAGGTTCACCCGTTCCTCGTTTCCCGGCACAACCACCGCCATGGGCCCGCTGGGCGTAGCGCTCGGAATTTGCAGCGCCACCTCGGGCGCTCTTTCAGCGCTCGCGGGTGTCAACGGAATTGTCGTCAAGAAAACCAACCCCGTTAAAATTGTCACAAGCAAAATGCTTGCTGGAATCTTCTTTTTCACGCAATACTCCATTCAATGGGCTTGATACTTTGTTGATATGCCCTTGCCAAATTCTGATTATAATCGAATCTATGGACAGAAGAATCTTCCACGGCAAACTCACCCCACAAGACATCAGCCGCAGTCTCGCCGGTCACTTTCACCGTGGCAACCTGCGTGTTCAGCATTTTGGTGACGCCCACCGCGCGGTCGTTCAAATCGCCTCCGCGTCAATGGCCTCTTCCGGAGGTCAAACCGCCCTCAGCGTAACCATTCTAAAAGTTGAAGACGGGATTTCTGTAGAATTGAGCAAGCAAACCTGGATCGGTGTTGCCGCCAGTCTGGGCATCAGCGCGCTGGCTGTCTTCAAGAATCCCTTCAACCTGCTTTCCCGCCTGGATGACATCGCTCAAGATATCGAATACCTTCGACTCACCGACGAAGTATGGAGCGTTGTAGAGCGCACCGCCCAGGCCGTCGGAGCGAGTTTCGAGCTGTCTGAACGCCTCCGGCGCATCGCCTGTTCGTATTGCAACACCGCCAACCCGCCCGGAGAGCCGCGCTGCCTGGCCTGTGGCGCCCCCTTGGGCGATGCGCAGCCACGCACCTGCCGCAAGTGTGGTTTCGTCATCAAACACAACGAATCGACTTGCCCCAATTGCAAGGCGCTGCTCACCTGGTAGCTTGGCCGCTGTTTCGCCAACTCCACCCATCTCGCCCCAAAAATTCATCCGCTCCCGGCGGCCCCCATGTACCCGCCTCATACACTGGCAAATTTTTCTGCGGGGCCTGTTCCCATGCATTCAACAACCCTGAGGTAAACGTCCACGCCGCCAGCACTTCATCACTCCGCGTGAACAATGTGGCATCCCCAACCAGCGAATCCAACAGGAGCCGCTCGTATGCCTCGGGCGGCTCCGTGCCGAACGTAGCTTCATAGTGAAATGCCATTTGCACGGGCGCGATTCGCGTCACCGGTCCCGGAATTTTCGCCCCAAATGAGAGTGTGATCCCCTCGTCCGGCTGTAAGTTCAACACCAGCACGTTCGGAGCATCGTATCCCATCTCTTGCCAGTTGAATAGCCGCAGCGGAGGTTGCTTGAACTGAATGGCAATCTCGGTCGCCCTGGCTCCCAGGCGCTTCCCCGAGCGGAGATAAAAAGGCACCCCCGCCCAACGCCAGTTATCCACCAACACTTTTGCGGCCAAGTAGGTTTCCGTAGTGGATCCCGGCGGCACACCCTTCTCGTCTTTATAACCTGGCACTCGTATGCCATCCATGGTCCCAGCGACATATTGCGCCCGATAGGTGTTTGCCAGGGCATCTTTTCCGGTCAATGGGCGCAGCGCTTGCATCACCTTCACCTTCTCGTCTCGCACTGCGTCCGCATTAAACGCCGCCGGAGCTTCCATCGCGGTCAACCCCAGCAATTGCAACAGGTGGTTCTGGAACATGTCCCGAATGACCCCAGCGGTGTCATAATAACCTGCCCGCGTTCCAACGCCCACCGTCTCCGCCACCGTGATTTGCACCTGATCCACGTAATTTCGATTCCACAACGGTTCGAATATGCCGTTCGCAAAGCGCAGGACGAGGATGTTTTGCACGGTCTCTTTGCCCAGGTAATGGTCAATCCGATAAACCTGCTTTTCGTCAAACACCCGGTGCACTTCATCCTCCAGCGCGGTCGCTGAGGCCAAGTCTCGTCCATAGGGTTTTTCAATGACCAGGCGGCTCCAACCCTCCGAACAATCCAACAGCCGGTTCTCTCCCAATGCCCGAATGATCGGAACATACGATTCTGGAGGCGTCGCCAGGTAATACAACACGTTGCACACCCCCAGACTGTTCAGCAAATCTCCCAGTCGCCGATAACCATCTGCATCATCAAACGAAGCTCGCACATAATGCGCCTTCGCCAAAAGCTCATTGACCAGGGCTTCGTCGACAGGGCGAGTCCGGGCAAACTCGGCAATACCTTCCCGCAAGGAGGACCGCATGATATCGTCATCCCAATCACGCCGGGCAAAACCAATGATAAAAAGGCTGCTCGGAAGCCGCCCTTCTTTGAGTAACTCATACAGGGCCGGAATCAGTTTTCGATGGGTCAGATCTCCCGTCACGCCAAAAACAACAAAGGCGATCGGGATTTCATGCAGCAAGGATCGGTCCATTGGGTTTTGCATAAACGCTCCTTCATACAAATCTCGGGTAGATTCTACCCTAAACCAACCCACAATACCTGTTTTCGTACCGCGGCAACTCCTAGAGAGCCCAAAAACACAATTCATTACGCCCGCTCAAATCATGTATAATCAACCTTGATACCTTATCGCTTCTTAGGCGTTTTCCTATTCCTACTCAAAAACAATCTACGGGAGAATGATCATGGTGAAAATTGTCGCCGATACTACTTCTTGCCTATCGCTGGCCGAAGCTCAATCTCGCGGAATTTATTATCTCCCGCAAATCATCGTCATCGGGGAAGACTCATATCGCGACGACACGGAGATGAACGCCATCCAGTTCCTTGCCCGCCAACGGGTCAGCCCGGTGCTCCCCAAAACGGCCGCCCCGCCTCCAAGCTTATATAACCCCATATATGAAGAGTTATCAGCGCAAGGTCACACCATCCTGGTGCTCACCCCTTCCGCCAGTGTATCCGGTACCTACCGCAGCGCAATGGTCGCCGCCCAGGATTTTCCCGCCGCCGATATTCGCGTCATCGATACCAACATCATCGCCGGTGGTTTGGCCAGCGTGGTGATTCAAGCGAAAGAATGGGCGGATCAGGGTTTGGATGCCGATACCATTATCGGCAAAGTTAAAGAAATGTGCTCCCGCCACCATGTTTACTTCATGGTCGATACGCTCGAGTACCTCTACAAGGGCGGCCGCATTGGCGCGGCCAAAGCCCTGTTTGGATCTCTGCTTCAAATGAAACCCATCCTGACTTTTAAGGAAGGGGTCATTTCACCCTTTGACAGCCAGCGCACCCAAAAAAGAGCCGTTGCCCGCTTGAAAGAGGTCATCCTGTCCGATTGCGCCAAAGGCCCTGAAGGTCGCCTATGCCTCATGCATGGCGACGCGGAAGAACAAGCCCGCCAGATCGCGCGCGAATTGGCCCCTTCACTGGGTGTAACCGAGGACCAAATTCCAGTCTACGATCTGACTCCAGCCATTCTGGTTCACGCTGGGCCGGGGGTATTGGCGGCGGCCTTCTTCACCCAGCCTTAACAGAATTTCCCCGTTAAACTCCGGGATCAAGCTGGATGTACCGAATCCCCTGCCGTGGTTCGGCCATCATATCCCCCACGCTGTCACGCCATTGCAAATAATGCGCGGTCTCTCGGTGTTTGAGTTGGTCTTCCAAAGTGTGGTAAATCTCCACCAGAGTGAATCGGGTCGGGTCTTCGGCCTGCTGAAACACATCGAACCGGACCACTCCCGGTTCTTTCAGGCTTCCTCGCGCATTCGCCAAAATCGCCTCCCGAAACGCCTCCACGCAATCCGGCTTGACATGGACATGGACAAACACGATGTGCATAGCTCCTCCCAAAGATAGGTGGTGTGACGAAGCCGCGATCATATCCTCAATACCGAGACCTTCCACGGCAACGCCCCCGAGATACCCTTTTCGTATATTATTGGTTATAATTCATAACTACTTGGCTACGGGCAGTAGTCGCTTTTATTCTAGCAGATAAACCCGTTTCGTTTGTTCTTTTCGAGGAGGTTAGCATGCAGTACACACACTTAGGCCGAACGGCCTTATCCGTCAGCCGATTATGCCTTGGGACCATGAATTTTGGCCCGCTCACCACCGAAGAAGACAGCTTCAAAATCATGGATCGTTCCCTCGAAGTGGGGATCAATTTTTTCGACACCGCCAACGTGTACGGCTGGAAAACCGGTGAAGGCGTCACCGAACACATCATTGGACGTTGGTTTGCTCAAGGTGGTCGCCGCGACAAAGTCGTGCTGGCAACCAAAGTTTTTGGCAACATGGGTGACTGGCCCAATCAACAGCGCCTTTCTGCCTTACACATCCGCAAAGCCTGCGACGACAGCCTCCGCCGGCTCAAAACCGATTACATCGACCTCTACCAGATGCACCACATCGACACCGACGCCCCCTGGGAGGAAGTCTGGCAAGCTATGGAAGTTCTGGTCCAACAAGGAAAAGTCATCTACGTTGGCAGCAGCAACTTCGGCGGCTGGCATATCGCCCAAGCGCAAGAAGCCGCTCGCCAGCGTCACTTCCTGGGGCTGGTCAGCGAGCAGAGTTTATACAATCTTGCCGCCCGCACCATCGAACTCGAGGTTGTGCCTTCCTGTCGCCATTACGGCCTCGGCATCATCCCCTGGAGCCCCCTCGCCGGAGGATTGCTCGGCGGAGTGCTTCAGAAATCCAAAGAAGGTCGCCGCGCATCCGAGAACATTGAAAAACGCCTGTCAGAAATGCGACCCAAGATCGAAGCCTACGAGAATCTGTGCGCCGAATTGGGCGAAAAACCCGCCGACGTGGCCCTGGCCTGGATCCTCAAGAATCCGGTGGTCACCGCCCCCATCATCGGCCCGCGCACCCTGGAACAGCTAGACGGCAGCCTGCGCACGCTTGAGATTTACTTGTCCGATGACGTGATGAAACGCCTGGACGAAATCTTCCCCGGCCCTGGCGGTGAAGCCCCCAAAGCCTACGCCTGGTAAGCATGATCCTCTGGTCCGATGACGATATCTTGGTGGTCAACAAGCCCCCAGGACTGTTGACCACCCCCGACGGATATGATCCATCCCTCCCCACGTTGGTAACGACTCTGTCGCCAGCGTGGGGACAACTTTGGGTGGTTCACCGCCTCGATAAAGATACCAGCGGAGTCCTGCTCCTCGCTCGCAGCCCCGAAGCGCATCGAATTCTCAACGCCGCCTTCCGCGAGCGAAGAATTCATAAAATCTACCATGCCTTGGTATACAACGTCCCTTCTTGGGACGAATTAAACCTTGACCATCCATTACGCATCAACGGAGACCGTCGACACCGCACGGTGGTTGACCCAGATGCTGGCAAACCGGCCCAAACCCAGCTCAACGTGTTACATCGCTATGGACGTGTCGCGCTCCTCAAAGCCGCACCCTTGACAGGCTACACGCATCAAATCCGCGTTCATTGCGCCGCTGCCGGTTTCCCTCTCGTTGCCGACTCCCTTTACTGGATTCCTGGCGCCCCCCGTCCAATTCCCGATCCCGCCTGGTTCATCCAGCGCACTGCGCTTCACGCCTGGAGTCTCTCCTTTCCCCATCCGTCCACGGGTCAAAACCTATCCTTCACAGCTCCCCATGCTCCCGATTTCGCCGCCACGCTAGACACACTATCAAAAGAAGAAACCAGTAACCGCTCACAGGAAAGCCTGTAACTTTTCGAATCCGGGTGCGTAGAGACAATCTCCCGATTACCTCAACTTACCGTGGCGATGAATGTTCCGGAATAGAAAAACACCTCTGTTGATTGACAGAGGTGTTTTTCTATCTTTACCGCTGCGACTGACGATCCAATTTCAATCGCGCTAATCAGTAGCAGCTAGAGAAACGATGCGTTAATTACTCGAGGTTCGCAGGCCGATTGCTGCGCCACACGCCCCAGATCACACCCGCGGCAAAGACGGCGGCAACGATCCACCGCACGATGCCTTCGGTCGTCTGCACCATCACAGGCGCGGCCAACAGGCTGACCATGTTGACGACTTTGATCATCGGGTTCAAAGCCGGGCCAGCGGTGTCCTTGAGCGGATCACCAACCGTATCGCCCACAACGCCCGCTTTATGGCGCTCCGAGCCCTTGCCGGTATTCGCAACCAAATCGCGCGGCTCGTCTTCAATACCCTTCTTGGCATTGTCCCAGGCGCCGCCCGCATTGGACATGAACACAGCCAGGAGCTGACCGCACAGGATCACGCCGGCCAGGAAACCACCCAGCGCTTCCACGCCCAACATCATACCGACCATGAGCGGAGAAAGCACCGAAATCGTCGCCAGAGGCAGCAGTTCTTTCTGCGCCGAGCGCGTTGAAATACCAACCACCTCAGCATAATCCGGCTTGACGGTCCCTTCCATAATGCCAGGAACGCGGAACTGCTTGCGCACAACTTCCACAATCTGACCCGCAGCGCGACTCACGGCGCGAATGGAAAGCGAGCTGAAGATCCAGGGCAGCGCGCCGCCCAACAGGAAGCCAATGAACACGGTGGTATCGGAGATACGGATGGATTCCATCACCGGCTTACCAAGCTGAGCCTGAACCCGGCCAATATCGGTGATGTACGAAGCGAACAACGAGACCGCGGCAATAACCGCGGAGGCAATCGCCACACCCTTGGTGATGGCTTTGGTGGTGTTACCAACCGCATCCAGGTCAGCCATAATCTGGCGGGCTTTCTTGGTTGTATCATCATCCAGATCGTGCCAGGCCATCTCGCCAATGCCGTTCGCATTGTCAGAGATCGGACCGTAGGAGTCCATCGCTACGTTGTTACCCGTGTGGCTCAACATACCAATACCGATCATCGACACAGCGTACAAAACGTACAGAGGACCTTCCGCCTGATAAATCACCAGGCCGGCGATAAAGCTGATTACGATCACGATCAAGGCATACACGCTCGATTCCATGCCGACCGCCAGACCGGAAAGGATCGTCGTTGCAGGCCCGAATTTGGTCGACTTAATGATCTCCTGAACCGGAGTCTTGCGAGTCGCCGTGAAGTATGAGGTCAACGGGTTGAAAGCCACCGCCAGACCAACACCAATGGTGGTCAACAGGCCCAACTTCCAATCCTGACCGTAGGTAATCGCCAGAACGAAAGCCCACAGGATCGTGTTGACGCTGGAGACCTCGTAAGAGCGGAACATGGACTCTTCCGCGTCATGAGCGCGCAAGAATTTGATCGGGAATTTTTCCCAAATCGGCACCGTAAAGGTACCCAAGATCGAGCTAATCACGCCAATACCGCGAATAATCAACGGGTAAACGATCCATTTCATTTCGCCAGTCTCGGCCAGCAGCGCCAAGCCCAGGATCAAAGACGAAACAATGGTCACCTCGTAAGACTCGAAGATGTCAGCGGCCATACCGGCGCAGTCGCCAACGTTATCGCCCACCAGGTCAGCCACAACGGCTGCATTGCGGGGATCGTCTTCCGGAATATCTTTCTCAACCTTACCCACGAGATCGGCGCCAACATCCGCAGCCTTGGTGTAGATACCACCACCAACGCGCATGAACAACGCGATCAGGGTACCGCCGAAGCCGAAGCCCAACAAGGCATCCGGAGCAGCTTTACCAAAGATAATGAAGATAACCGTGCCGCCGAACAAGCCCAGGCCGTCGGTCAGCATACCGGTGATCGTGCCAGCGTAGTAAGCAATGGACAGCGCTTCATTAAAACCGCGGCGGGCAGCCGAGGCGGAGCGGACACTGGCCTGAATGGCCATGCGCATGCCCAACTGGCCAACCAGCATCGAGAAGCTGGCGCCCATAATGAAGGCAACCGTGCGTCCAATGGCGATGATAATCTGGGTGTTCTGCGGGAACTCTTCCGCCGCTTCTGCGCTCGGAGGAACCACGTAGACGCTCAAAAACAGCGCCACCGTTAAAAGTCCAATCGCCGGTAAGATCGTCTTCAACTGGCGCTGCAAGTAGCTGTTCGCGCCAACTTGGATCGTATCCCACACTTCCTGCATCTTCTGGGTGCCTTTGTCCTTGTTCAGAACGGTGCCCCGCAGCAGCCAGGCATACAACAGGCTAATGAAAGCCGTTACGACGACGCCCACGATGGCAATCTGCTCAAAACCATTTAAGCCATGCCGGGCTAGACCTAGGATATCCATACTACCTCCTGGACAACAACGAAAAATATAGAGATGGTTAAACTTACTGGCGGAGAAGACAAAATCCCGGCTATTATAAAGCAAGGATGGGATTCTGTACACCCAAGATTAGCATTTGATTAGAATTTCTCCTTGCCTATTGACTTCACATTTCGAATTGTTGTATAGTGTTAGTCGCCTCAAAAAGGGCCAAACGACTAATATTAATCCCACTCCGAGCGGAACCTGGTTTCCGCTCGGATTATGCCTGAAAAGGGAATTATCCTCTCGTGAAGGAGACTTTGATGATCAGAGTTTCTGGCTTGACAAAGAATTATGGTCTTCGCCGGGCCATTAATGACCTGAATTTCACCGCTAACAAGGGTGAAATTTTAGGTTTTCTTGGACCCAACGGCGCCGGCAAGACCACCACCATGCGCATCCTCACAGGATACATGCCCCCAACCGCCGGCAAAGTTGAAATCGGTGGATTTGATGTCCTCGAGCAGTCCATCGAAGTGCGTCGCATTGTCGGCTATCTACCCGAAACGGTTCCGCTTTACAACGACATGACCGTCGCGGAGTATCTGGAGTATATGAGCAACCTGCGTCATATCCCCAACCCCCGCAAAAGGGTCGACGAGACCCTGGCAAAAGTCGGGTTGTCCGATCGAGCCAAAGGTTACATCGGCAACCTGTCCAAAGGCATGCGCCAGCGCCTCGGATTGGCCCAGGCCCTCATCCATCAACCCCAGGTGCTCATCCTAGACGAGCCTACCATTGGGCTCGATCCTGGACAGGTGGTCAACTTCCGCGAGCTCATCCGTGAAATCGGCCGTGACCGTACCGTCCTCCTCTCGACCCACATCCTCCCCGAGGCCCAACAGGTTTGCGACCGTGTATTGATCATCAATAAAGGCCACATCGTTGCCGAAGACACTCCCAGTCAACTGCAATCCCGCCTCACCGGCTCGCAGCGCGCCTCCGCCCAGGTGTCCGGAGACTGTCAGGACCTCATCCCAACCCTCTCCGCTCTCCCCGGCATTCTCAGCGTTGTTCAACGCGCGCCCAACACGCTCGAATTTGAATCCGCCCCTGGCCAGGATGCTCGTGGCCTTGTTGCCCGAACCATTGTAAATGCCGGGTTCGATCTGTTGCAGCTTCAATCCATGAATCTCAGTCTGGAGGAAATCTTCCTCCAATTAACCAAAGAAGACACGGCGAGCCCCGTCGAAGCTCCCTTGGCCCCTTCATATATGGAACCCGAGGAGAACTAACCCATGCGCAACATCTTCTATATCGCCCGAAAAGAACTCCGGCAATACTTCATCAGCCCGGTCGCCTATGCCATCAGTTTTGCCATTCTCCTGGTGTTGGGAATCATTTTTTACGCCAATATGCTGATTTCTCTTCAGCAGCAGTACACCCCCAGCATCATCGATATCGCTCTTGGCCCGCTGTCTACCATCTTGCTGTTCACCGTCTCCGCCTTCACCATGCGCACAGTCGCGGATGAGCAGCGAACCGGCACGCTCGAACTGCTCCTCACCGCCCCGGTGCGCGATTGGGAATTCATTGTTGGCAAATGGCTGGGAGCCGTTTTCTTCTTCTTGATCCTTTTCGCCATCACCCTGGTTTATCCCATCATCCTCAACAATCTCGTGGACCCGGGCATCGACCAGGGCTTGATGATCTCAGGCTACCTGGGGCTTTTCCTCATGGTTTGCAGCTTCCTGGCCATCGGCGTTGCCGTATCCTCCCTGTTCAGCAACCAGATCGCGGCCTTCTTTGTCACGATGGGCATCATTGTTCTCCTGTGGGTCATTCACGCCCCCGAAGCCGCCATGTCTACGGGCAAAGGGCTGCTTTCTTACCTATCGCTCAGTGAACACCTTCAGTCCTTCTATCAAGGTGTGATTGAACTGAAGAGTGTGGTGTATTACCTCAGTGTCAGCGCGTTCGCGCTGTTCCTTGGATCCCTCAATATTGAAATGAAGAGGTGGCGATAATGAAACTCAACCGTAAGCAACTCGCCCCCTATGGTTTATATCTGGCCCTGATCGCCGCTCTGGTATCCGGGGGTCTTTACATCGTCCAACGCAGTTTCAACCTCCCCTTGCAAATCAGCCTCGGGTTGGTCGTTCTGGGTATCGCCTTGTTTGCTTTGCTAGACCCGCAAAAGCTCAAAGAGGTCCTTGCGGGCCGTCAGGCTCGTTACGGAAGCAATGCGTTCATCCTGTTCATTGCCTTCCTCGGCATCCTCATCGTCATCAACTATGTGGTCGCCAACAACTCCCCGCGTTGGGACCTGACCGAAGACAAGACCAACACGCTGGCTGCTGAATCGCTCGAAACATTAGCCACTCTGGCAGAACCGGTAAAGGCGGAAGCCTATTACACTTCCCGGTACTCCACAGCCTCCATTGAACAATTGCTAACCAATTTCAAAGTGAACTCGAATGGTAATTTCGATTTCGAGATCATCGACCCCGAGCAAGACCCGGTGCGTGCCAACAATGCCGGTGTTACCAAAGACGGCACGGTGATTCTCTCCATGGGTAGCCGTTCTGAACAGCTCACCTACACAACCGAGACCGAAATTACTAACGCAATTGTCCGACTCAGCAACCCCGGCGCTCGAGCGGTTTATTTCCTCACCGGTCATGGAGAATATAACCCCGAGGAAACCGCCGAGCGATCCTACAGTGCAGTCAAATCCACGCTCGAGGCCAAAAACTACACAGTCTCGGTGCTCAATTTGCTCGCCGAGCGGCAGATACCCGCGGATGCCCTGGCATTAATCGTTGCCGGTCCCGACAAACCTCTCAGCGCCGATGAGGTCTACCTCATCGATGGATACCTTGCCTCGGGTGGTTCCTTGATATACCTGTCCGAACCGCGCCTCCTCACCCAATTCGGTGACGCAGCCGATCCGCTCGCCAATTACCTCTCCACGGCCTGGGGTATTTCCGTCAGTGAAGATATGGTCATCGACCTCAACTATAACCCCCCGATCATCGCCCTGGCTGGTTCCTATGGGCAACACGCCATCACCGAGAAGATGAACAACCAAGTTACGGTCATGCCCTCGGCCCGCACGATCGATTTGAGCGTTGTCCCTGCCGGACTCACTGTCACGCCTTTAGTATATACATCCGAGAATTCATGGGCCGAATTCACCTACGAGGAATTGAATGCCAACGAGGTTGCTTTCACCGAAGGCACCGACCTGGCTGGCCCGGTTCAACTTGCGGTGGCCGCCAGTAATGACACCACCGGAGCTCGTGTCGTTGTCGTTGGAGATGCGGATTTCGCCAGCACCAACTATTACTCGCAATACGGCAACAGTGATTTCATCATCAACGCCATCGATTGGGCTTCTCAGCAAGAAAATCTGATCAGCCTGACACCCAAATCCACCACCCAACGCTTCCTGGCCATCCCCAGCACAACCACACTGAACCTGATCCTTCTAGGCGTGGTCATCTTGCTGCCCGGCATCGTCATCGTTGCCGGGGTTGCCACCTGGATTCGCCGTCGGAGGAAGGGGTAAACATGATCCGCAAGTCTACCTGGGTAGTCTTTGGCGTCTTCATCGTGTTGGCCTTGGCAGCCATCTTCCTGCGGTGGAGCCCTACTTCCCCGTTAATTCAGTCCACAGCCACACCTGCGTCAACCCCAGCTCCGTATGCTCTGGGTGGCATTCAATCTGTTGATATCAGCGCCGTCAGGCTCGAAAGCGCTGAAGGAATCGTCAAGCTTGTCCGCAACCCTGATCTGACCTGGACGCGCAACGACGAACAAATTGTCGAAGCTGGAAAAGTTGAAGAACTCCTTGCCAATCTGGTCACTACCCGAGTCCTTTCACAGCTTGCGCCCGATTACAACACTGAATCGTTGGCCCTCAATCCACCCGCCCAAAGCATCTTCGTGCAAACCACCACGGGTGAAATTCAGATGGCGATCGGAGCAGACTCGCCCACTGGCTCGGGTACATACTTGAAGATTGACGACCAGCCAGCCATCGTCGTCAGCAAGTACGCCATCGAAGCTGTTTTAACTGCCTTCAATAACGCAGTCCCCAGCACCCCCACTCCAGCAGTGGATGAAGTTACCCCTGCGCCATGAAAGATGGGTGAGCTTTGGGACTTTCTCTTCATTACTTAAGGTATTGCTTTTTACCTTAAAAAAGTGTATTCTAATTTAGCGCTTAATCCTGGACGATTCTGTTCGTCTGTCACAAAGATAACGCTAACATGAGAATGCACTGCCACGAAGAATTTCATCTCAATAGAGGTGCTTGAACAATATATGGATGACGCATTAATTAACGTAGTGGATGACGAAGAAGAGTACTCGGCTATTGCCCGGCTTGTTGAATTAGGCCGGCAAAAGACCTATGTAACCATTGATGATATCCTGCATTTCTTCCCCGAAGCAGAGCAGGACGTAGAACAGCTTGAAGAGGCGTTTGCTGCCCTCATCAGCGCTGGTATCCCCTATCTCGAAGACGAGACCATTGGCGAACCTGGTGACGACGAAATGGAAGCCTCGCCGGCCGAGGCCGAACAAGAAGAGAACGACGCAAAAGCCCTCTCTTTGGACGATCTCGCCAACATTGACACCGATGACACCATCGGCCTGTACCTCAAAGAGGTCAGCCGGGTTCCCCTCCTGACCGCCGAAGAAGAAGTTGAGCTGGCTCAACGCATTGAACGCGGCCGCATGGCTCGCGAAGAATTAGCCCGCGGCAATGTTAATCCCCGCCGCCGTCACGACTTGCGCCGCTTGATCGAAGATGGCTGGGGAGCCCGCGAGCATCTCATCACCGCTAACTCGCGCCTGGTCATCAGTGTCGCAAAAAAGTACATGGGGCGCGGTGTCCCCTTCCTGGATCTGATCCAAGAAGGCAACATTGGTTTGATCCGCGCTACGAAGAAGTTCGATTATCGCCGCGGGCACAAGTTCAGCACTTACGCCACCTGGTGGATTCGCCAGGCTGTGACCCGAGCCATAGCCGATCAGGGCCGCACCATCCGTGTTCCAGTGCATATGGGCGACCAAATCAACAAACTGTTGCGCGTGCAGCACCAGCTCACCCAGCGCCTGGGGCGCGAACCAACCGTCGAGGAACTGGCTGAAGCATTGGATGTGCCGCCTCGCAAAGTAGAAAATATGATTCAGGTCGCTCGTCGTCCTCTTTCACTTGAAACGCCAACCGACGATGAAGAAGACTCGGTATTGGGCGATTTCATCGAAGACGACGAAGCCCCGCCGCCGGATGACACCGCCACCTACAATTTACTCCGCGAGCATCTCGAAGAAGTGCTCAACTCTCTTCCCCCACGCGAAGTTCGTATTCTACAACTTCGCTATGGCCTCCTGGATGGACAGGCTTACACACTCGAAGAGGTTGGCCGAAAAATGGGTGTCACCCGCGAGCGCGTCCGGCAGATCGAAGCCCAGGCGCTCAGCCGGCTCCGCCACCCTTCAATTCGGCGCAAATTGCGCGACTACTTGGGAGATTAACACCACCCGCCAATCCAGAGCGCCGGAATAAATTCCGGCGCTCTTCTTTCTGCTTATTTTGAACAGATTTCAGTAAACGAAATCCCCGCGCTCACATACTTGCGCAATCTGCTAGAATATAGCATACTTAATGCTGGCTGCGCTGACCAGTCCATTGTCCGTCTAATTTCCACCGACCGGCAAAGCCGCAGGGAGGCTCACACTCTTATGGCTAGAATTCCACTTCGAGTTTACAATCGCGAGATCGAGGGGCTCATTGAACGCGGGCAAATCGAGGAAGCCATCGCCCATTGCAAGAACATCCTCAAGCAACTCCCCAAACATATTGACACCTACCGTCTGCTCGGAAAAGCCTTTTTAGAGAGTCAGCGTTACACCGAGGCCGTGGACATTCTTCAGCGCGTCTTGTCGGTTTATCCCGATGATTTTGTGTCCCAGCTTGGAATGAGCATTATCCGTGAAGATGAAGGCAATCTCGATGCTGCCATTTGGCATATGGAACGAGCTTACGAGGTACAGCCTTTCAACCGGGCGGTTCAAGATGAATTGCGCCGCTTATATGGTCGCCGTGATGGGGCCGAACCGCCCAAGATTCGCTTGAATCGGGGCTCTCTGGTTCGCATGTATGCCCGCGGTGAGCTGTACCCTCAGGCAATCGCCGAAGCCCGCGCAGCCCTGGCGGAAGACCCACAGCGCGCCGACCTGCTGGTCTTGCTTGCCCGAATGTATTATCTCTCCGGACAAAAAGTCGAAGCGGCTGAAATTGCCAGCACACTCATCAGCAAATTACCCCATTGCTATGAAGCCAACCGCATCTTGCAGGAAATTTTGCCTTCCACCAGTCGAGCAGATGAAGCCAAGGGTTATCAACAGCGCGTATTCGCTTTAGCGCCCTACATGGCCTTCTTGACACCCAACGCGCCTACCCCGGAACAGGTCCCCGATCAGGCAGTCATGGTCGAAAAAGTCGATTGGCAGCCCAATTACCAGGAACAGCAAGGTCCCGATTGGGCCCGAACGATCGGCGTCCAATGGGAACAAAAAGAAGAAGAAAGCCTTCCTGATTGGCTGTCCAACTTAAAACCCGAAGGCAGTGTGGCCGATCAAAACGCTCAGGCAACCCAGCCAGCTTCCACGGATGACCCCAATATCCCTGACTTTTTAAAGTCAGCCGGTTGGGGCGAATCCACTGGCGCCGCCCAGGAAGGTCCGGTGGATTTTTCGGAAGAAGAGGTTGGATCCGCCGCCGCAGCCGAGGCCATCCCCAGCGAAATCCCCGATTGGCTGCAAGCAATGGCCCCAACTCAATTTGAATCTCCCAAAGAAGAAAAAGAGCAGCTAGATTGGCTGGATTCAATACTTCCCGGAGCCGCCGCTGCAACGGCAATCGGCGCGGTCGCAGAAAGCGCAGCGTCCGAAGCCCCCGCCGAAAAACCTGAGCCTACTCAGGCCGATCAAGGCCTGGATTGGTTGACTCCTCCCGCCTCCTCTGCCGAAGCCGGCGCGGAATCCCTGGATTGGTTATCAACCGAGTCGGCCCCAGCAAGCGACGACAACCTGGATTGGCTCACCACCCAACCCGCCGCCGAAACAAACGCAGTTGATGCCGTCGAAATGCCAGACTGGTTAAATCAGGAAGCGAAAGCCGCTCCGGTCGTCAGCGAAGAGGCCCCCGATTGGCTGAAAGACTCAGCCCCAGCCGCCTCTGAAGAAACCACGGTCGAACCGTCAACGGATACCTCCGCCTCTACCGATCTGCCTGGTTGGCTTGAAGAGGCCGCGCCCATCCAGACCCCCGAAGAAACCATCGCCGGGCTCCAGGAACCACTCGCCGAAGCCGTCGCCGTACCCGATTGGCTCAAAGAAATGGCCCCCACCGAGCCAGAAACAGTCAGCGAAGTGGCTCCAGAGTCTGCCGAAGAACCGCTGGCCGAAACCGTCGCCGTGCCCGATT
>CAYOHX010000001.1:130213-132882 GCA_964403875.1 uncultured Anaerolinea sp.
GCCCTGGCCTGGATGGAAGCCCTGGCTGCCCGTCAGGGAGCTGACGAAGCATCCCTGAAAATCACCGCGCCGGAAGACCGTACCACTGAAACTCCAGACTGGATTAAAGCCCAGGGCGAAGAGTCCGTGGAAGAGGCGCCGGTAGCGTCGGAAACACCGCAGTGGCTGCAAGAAACCGTTGAAGAAGAACCCGATCTAGTTGAAGAACCGATTGCAGAGGCAGCCGACGTGCCCGATTGGCTCAAGGAAATCGCTCCAGTTGTGTCCGAAACGGTAAGCGAAACGGTTCCCGAAACTGTAGAAGAACCAGAAATCGGCCAAACTGAAGTCCTGCCCGAATGGCTCCAGGAAGAAAGCCCGACTGCGGTAGAATCTGTGGCCCAAGAAACGTCCGAATTGCCCATCGTTGCCGCCGAGACGCCGGCTGCCGGGATGGGCGAGATGCCCGAAGACCTCGACGCCGCCCTGGCCTGGATGGAAGCCCTGGCTGCTCGCCAGGGAGCTGAAGCCGACTCGCTCAAGATTACCACGCCCGAAGAGCGCAGCCTGGAAACACCCGATTGGATCAAAGATCTGCCCTCAGAACCCGAGGCAGTGGTCGAGGAAACGGTTGAAGTTGTCGCGGAAACCAATGAAGCAATCACAGAGTCTTTAGAGATTCCGGCTGAAGCGGTAGCCGAAGCAGGGCTTGCCGAAATTCTTGAAGAACCGGCCCCCACGCTGGAGGATACTCAACCCACTCATCTGAAAGTTCCTGCGGAACCCGCTCAAGAAGAAACGGCCGCATCAGCAGCCGACGAAGACTTCGCCTGGCTCGAATCTCTGGCAGCTCGTCAGGGCGCAGACGAGACTACCCTGGTCACGCCTCCCGCCGAGCGAGAAGAGACTCCACCCCAGTGGGTTACCGGCTCACTCAATGCCGCCGCGCTCGAAGCCGCCGAAGCCCAACGGGCCGAGACGGCGCCGGAAACACCAGAAGCCGACATCCCCGACTGGCTGCGCACCTATGACGCATCGACTCAAGCTCAGGAAATCACCCAATCCCCCGTGGAAGCGGAAGCGGAACCCGTTGTCAGCGCCTCGGTGGACGACCTTCCCGAATGGTTGAAAGCAGACGCGCAAACCCAAGACACCCAGGTAAGCAACTGGCTCGAAAGCCTGGAAGAGCCTACCGCTGAAGTCACCACCCAGGCAGAGGTTGAACCCGTCGAACAACCGTCAGAATGGGTTCAAGAACCCGAGTTCACTCCCGCCCCTCCGCCTGCTTACGCCCCGGCAGAACCCGGAAGCGTTCTGGCGCAGGCCGAAGAAGCCCTGGCTGGTGGAAACCTGGCTTCTGCCATCGAACAATACAACCAATTGATCAACGAAGGCGCAAACCTCCCCGAAACCATTCGCGACCTTCACGATGCGCTATACCGCTATCCCGTAGACGTGTCTTTATGGCAAACACTGGGAGATGCCTACATCCGCAACGATCAGGTCCAGGAAGCTCTGGACGCCTACACGAAAGCAGAAGAATTACTTCGCTAATGCAATCCGCACCGGGATGTCGAAAGAACATCCCGGTGCGTTCAATATCACAATCATTGGAGAATATCATGGAACGAACCTTTGTAATGCTCAAACCTGACGCCGTTCAGCGCGGTCTGATTGGCGAGATCCTCTCGCGCCTGGAGCGTCGGGGCTTAAAATTGGTGGCCGCGAAATTCATGTCCGTCGATGAGAAATTCGCCGAAATTCATTACGGTGAGCACAAGGGGAAATCCTTCTACGATGGTTTGATTCGCCATATCACCAGTGGCCCCGTGTTGGCGATGGTTTGGGAAGGCCCCGGAGCCATTACCGCCGTCCGCCAGACGATGGGCTCTACCCACCCCACCGAGGCCACGCCCGGCAGCGTTCGCGCAGACTTCGCCCTGCTTGGCCGCCGAAACCTGACTCACGCCTCCGACGGTCCCGAAACTGCCGCTCGTGAAATTGCCCTCTGGTTCAAACCCGAAGAACTGGTTTCCTGGGAAAGATCCACGGATCGTTGGATAGACGTTTTCGATTAAAACTCCACCAATTTCTTGACGAAATCTGCCCCCCGTGATAAACTATCACTCGTTCGGGGGCGTGGTGTAGTGGCTTAACATGCGGCCCTGTCAAGGCCGAGACCGCGGGTTCGAATCCCGTCGCTCCCGCTAAGATAAAAAATCTGTTCAAAAATGAACAGATTTTTTGTTTTAAGCTCGTTTTTTACCAGTATTTTGCTTTTTTAAGCCCCATTATTGACTAATATTTTTCTATATCCTGTTTGTCTTCAGATCGCGGGAGCGAATCTATGGATAATCGTCGCACCCACGATAATGAATAAGTTTCGTTTGCAAGCATCATATCAACATATACTCTACCGTTTGTTATTCGCATGTATCTCTGCCGGGGCTTCTTCTAGTGAGTATCATTACGGAAATAGGGTTGGTCCCCGTTTAGAAAATGTGAAGCTTGCCCTGGTCATCGTTATAGGCGCAGCCAGTTGCTACGGTATGGTCCTACTCATGGATGGTTCCTTTGGGCAGCGCCTCGCCGTGATCCTGCCAGTGAACAAAGTCAGTGGTGGAAATGTGCTCCCAGGCAGAACCAATATCATAGCTATCCCGGTCACGATTATCGCGCAGATAAAACAC
>CAYOHX010000002.1:0-121816 GCA_964403875.1 uncultured Anaerolinea sp.
CTCAAGGCACCCCGACCCAGCCTACAGCCGAACAAATGACCAAATTAAAAAAACGGGAAAATATCAACTTTGCTTCGGGCAATATACGCGTTCAAATAAGGTTTCATCATAAGGGGCACGGCGGTTGGGACAATCGAACCGCGGGCACAATTCGCAGCTCGCGAAGTTCTCGCTCCGTTCAAACACCAATCCAGACACTGATTTCGTAGGACGCATCAACAAGCTTTCAGTTAATTGCACTCCTATCGTCCCCTCAGTATCGCCCAACAACCGGAACAATGGCAACTGTTCCCCTATCGGCCAGTTTTCCAGCGATCCAGGGCTCATTGTAGATATATGCCCAGGGTGATAAGTATCATTCAAGTAGGCGAAAAAGCCGTTCATCGCCGAACGCAACACCGCCTCTTTGATCGATTCTGCCCAATACCGCTGAAGCACATCGCCAAACCGCTCTGACCAGACCTCCAATTCCATCCCACAGGTAACCAGGAAAGGAAAAACCCGGTTGGATTCCTCCAGGTTCCTTGCCAAAATATTACTCGTAAACCACACACCTTCTATGCTCACCCGGTTTTCTTGACGAGCAACAATCTCCGCGCAGCTCACGAGGGCCTTGGCGTTTGCCATCTCGAGTCCTTCCGAGATCATCGTCGTCAAATCCATCCAATCCTGAGTACCTTCCCGCACTCGGAGGATACTGAAAATATTTGCTTGTTCGATATCGTTCTGAAGCTGGGTCAGCACAGTTGTTTGGATCATGAGTCTCATGGGGTAAGCAGAGTCATCGGCGACCGTAATAAAATTTTACCCCAGTTTGCGATACAATCAGTTCAGGTTCATTGGCAATTCATACGGAGAAATCCAAATTTTGGGATTTCAGAGCATCCTTTCCACCTCCCCTATCCCAATAAGTTTATATTGCTGCTGTAAGATAGAGAGAACCCCAGCATAGCCACCTCAAGCGAAGGGCGGAATTAAGATGAAAAACATATCGTCTCATCCTATGATTTACGAAATTAACACCTGGGTTTGGCTGAACGAACTCAGTCAGCGCTTTGGCCGGGTCATCACCCTCGGCAGTATCCCAGCAGCAGTATGGGATGAGCTGGCTGCCCTCCACGTGGATGCTGTGTGGTTCATGGGCGTTTGGGAACGCAGCCCTTATGGCGCCAGCCTCGCCCTTAAGAACCCTGGCCTCATGGCCGATTTTCACAAAACCTTACCTGACTTTAAACCAGAAGATGTTGTTGGATCTCCCTATTGCGTACGCCGATACCAGGTAGACTCCGCGCTGGGCGGGCCCCTGGGATTAGCCGCAGCTCGCCAAGAGCTGGCCAACCGCGGCTTACGCCTTATCCTGGATTTCGTCCCTAACCATGTCGCCCCAGATCATCCTTGGGTGAAAAGCCACCCCGAATATTTCATCCAGGGGACTGACGAAGACCTGAACAGCGATCCTCGGTCATTTTTTAAGGCCGAAAACACCATCATCGCGCACGGGAAAGACCCCAATTTTCCCGCTTGGCCGGACGTGGCCCAACTTAACGCCTTCCATCCCGGTTTGCGCGAAGCCGTGGAGGATACGCTCCTGGAAATTTCAGCCCAATGCGATGGCTTACGCTGCGATATGGCCATGCTGATGTTCAACCGTATCTTCATCTCCACCTGGGGAATGCGGGCTGGCGCCCGCCCCAAAAATGAGTTTTGGCCTGGGCTAATTCAATCGGTTCGGATGGCGCATCCCGATTTTCTCTGGATCGCAGAGGCTTATTGGGACACCGAAGCGGAACTGATCGCCCAAGGCTTTGATTATTGCTACGATAAGGTCACCTACGACCATATTCGGGCGGCCCAGCCCCTCCAGATCAGAGCCCATTTAGAAAAGATTGCGCCCATCACAGATCACCTCATTCGATTCATTGAAAATCACGACGAAGCTCGCGCCGCCAGCGCTTTTGACCCAACTCGCCTGCCTTTGGCGGCCTTGCTGACAACCACCCTTCCCGGTGGTGTGATACTCCATGAGGGTCAGTTGGAAGGTCGCAAAACCCGCCTGCCCGTCTTTCTGGGACGGCGTCCAACCGAACCGGATGATCTAGAATTGAAAGCCTTTTATTCGAACCTGTTAGAGAAAGTTTCATCTGCCAATTTCGCCACTGGAGATTGGTCTCTTTTGCCGATCATCCCAACGCCAACCAATAACCCATCATCGATAGTGGCCTGGCAATGGCAAACAACCTCAGGGAGATATTGGATAATCGTCAACCTTGGGCCAAGCGCCGCAACCGGAAACCTGCCTCCAGAAATTACTTCAGCCCTGAACCCATTCGAAGATTTATTGCTTACGCTTCAACCAAACACGATTACCAAGCTTCATTCCGCTGAGATTCAAATCCATTTACATGGATGGCAGGCTGTTTTTGTAAGAAGCTGACCAGGCAATACCTGGATTGGCTCTCCGCCTGCGAAACCAGTTTGAATCCGCCAAATACCCCAACAATTAACACTTATGTGGCCCGTAATGGAGGCACAACTGTGAGAAGATTTTCCTTCACTTTCTCTTTGATCTTAGTTCTACTCGCGACCTCCTGTTCGTCGGCAACTCAACAGGAAGTTTCACTTACGGTTCTCGCAGCGGCATCTCTGACCGAGCCATTCGAAGAAATAGCAACCCTTTTCGAAGCGGACAATCCCGGCGTCACCGTTCAGTTCAGCTTCGCCGGCTCGCAGCAGCTTGCCAAGCAACTCGCCGAAGGCGCATCCGCCGATGTTTTTGCCTGCGCCAACCTAACATACATGGACCAGGCTGTGGCTGACGGTCGAGTCAACATACACTCACCTATAAACTTCACCCAGAATCGTCTGGTAATCATCACGCCATCGAGCAATCCTGGGGAGATCCAGGCGATATCCGACCTCAGCCGCCCAGGATTGAAACTCGTTTTAGCAGCCGAAGCAGTCCCAGTAGGAAAATACACCCTCGAATTCTTGGAGAAAGCCAGCCATAACAGCCAGTACCCTACCTCTTTTAAAGAGGACGTTCTAGCAAATGTTGTCTCGTATGAAAATAACGTCAAATCTGTTCTGGCCAAAGTTCTGCTCGGAGAAGCTGACGCCGGGGTTGTATACACCAGCGACATAAGCGGGGACGCTTCCGATCAGGTTATCCGTATCGACATCCCCGAACCCCTCAATGTAATTGCCAAATACCCTATCGCGACTATTGAGAACAGTCCCAATGAAAAGTTGGCGCAAGCATTTGTAGATTTCGTGCTCTCCCCTGAAGGTCAGGAAGTCTTAACAAAATACGGTTTCTTCAAAACACAATAGCTTGATCTTTCGTCAAATTTGAAACAGAAGAAACAAAGAAATCGCCCGCAAATCGGATATTTTCGAAAATTAACCTATTGACATATCAAGTTTTCGTGCTAGAATGATAAGAACGATCTAGGAACCCCCTATGCAACCAACCTATTCTCTCTCGCTGATTATTGTAGTACTCCTTGCGGTTCTCATTCTTATTGAGAACCAATTTAGGGTTGGGAAGGCCGCAGAAAGGGTCCGAATCAGGTAAGAAACACCGAAACGAAGACAAATAACGCGAGAGCCACCCAGCCCAAGGGTGGCTCTCTTGTTTAGACAACTTCACTAGAACGGAAACGGAGGTTAAATGCGTTCCCGGCAGATTAAAGTTGGCTTTAACCGAGCCCCTCATAGAGCACTACTCAAAGCAACAGGCGTGACTGACGCGGATATGGGTAAACCCTTTATCGCAGTCGTCAACTCCTACATCGACATCATCCCCGGCCACGTTCACCTGCAAGAATTCGGGCGATTGGTTAAAGACGCTATCCGCGCCGCCGGTGGCGTTCCCTTCGAGTTCAACACGATCGGCGTTGACGACGGCATCGCGATGGGACATGCAGGCATGAAGTATTCCCTACCCTCCCGCGAATTGATCGCTGACTGCGTGGAAACCATGCTGGAAGCACACCAATTCGATGGAATGGTGTGTATTCCCAACTGCGACAAAATCGTTCCCGGGATGTTGATGGCTGCAATGCGTGTCAACATCCCGGCGATTTTTATCTCCGGCGGCGCTATGCCCGCTGGCCGGACCCCTGACGGCCAGGCTGTCGATCTGATCACCGTGTTCGAAGGCGTGGGCGCGTACCAAACCGGAAAGATTGACGCCGCTCGCTTGAAAGTTTTAGAAGACAATGCCTGCCCTGCCTGCGGCTCTTGCTCCGGGATGTTCACCGCCAACAGCATGAACTGTCTGATGGAAGCCATTGGCATCGCCTTGCCCTTCAACGGCACTGCCCTGGCCCGATCCGCCGAACGCGAAGAGTTAGCGCGCAAAGCAGGCGCGCAAATCCTCAAGCTGGTCGAGCAGCAGATAACCCCTCGCCAAATCTTCACCCCCGAGGCGTTGGACGATGCTTTTGCCCTGGATATGGCTATGGGCGGCTCATCCAACACCGTTCTCCACGCCCTGGCAATTGCCAACGAAGCCGGTATCGAATACTCACTGGCGCGCATCAATGCCGTCGCCGACCGGGTTCCCCACCTATCCAAAGTCAGCCCTTCAGGACAATGGCACATCGAGGACGTGCATCGCGCCGGAGGCATCCCGGCTATCCTTCATGAAGTGCAGCGCGGCACGAATATGCTGCACCTGGATCGTCCTACCGTAAGCGGCAAGAGCTTTGGCGAAACCTTTGCAGGCGCAACCATCCGCGACACGGAAGTCATCCACACCTGCGAGAATCCCCACTCCGCGCGGGGGGGGCTAGCGATCCTATTTGGGAATCTGGCCCCCAACGGCGCTGTCATTAAAACCGGCGGCGTGAGTCGAGCCATGATGAAATTTTCCGGCCCCGCTCGCATCTACGAATCACAAGAAGAAGCCCATGCGGGGATTTTAGCCGGACAGGTCAAACCAGGCGAGGTCGTGATCATCCGCTACGAAGGTCCACGCGGCGGTCCTGGCATGCAAGAAATGCTCAGTCCCACCAGCGCGATCATGGGTATGGGCTTGGGTGACCAGGTGGCCCTGATCACCGATGGACGGTTCTCTGGAGGCACGCGCGGCGCCTGTATCGGGCATGTTTCTCCCGAAGCTGCCTCTGGCGGTCCCATCGCCGCATTGCAAGCCGGTGACGTTATCCACATCGACCTGGAAGCACGGACTCTCAATGTGGACCTCTCCGATGAGGAGATCCAAAATCGTTTGGCGGCCTTACCGCCGTTCGAACCGCGCACCACCAGCCGCTGGTTGCGCCGCTATACCCACTTTGTGACCAGCGCCGACACAGGCGCCGTTCTACGAAGCTAACTTATCGTATTCCCAGCCCCGACTCAAATAACTTTTGGAGGAACTCATGAAACGAACCGGAGCTCAGATTGTTATGGAATGCCTGATCCGTGAAGGGGTCGAACTCATCTTCGGCTACCCCGGCGGCGCCAACTTACCCATCTACGATGCCATGCTCGATTACCCCATCCACCACGTGCTGGGGCGCCACGAGCAGGGTGTAGCCCACATGGCCGATGGATACGCGCGTGCCGGACAGACCGTAGGTGTTGCGATGGCCACTTCTGGCCCCGGCGCCACAAACCTGGTCACCGGTATCGCTACCGCTTTCATGGACTCCGTGCCCACCGTGTTTATCACCGGGCAGGTGGCCAGCAAGTTAATTGGCTATGACGCCTTCCAGGAAACTGACGTGACTGGCATCACCCTGCCCATCACCAAACACAATTACCTGGTTACCAACACGCACGACATCAACCGCGTCATTCGTGAAGCCTTCTATATCGCCCAATCTGGCCGCCCCGGTCCTGTACTCATCGATATCTCCAAAGATGCCCAACAACATAATATCGAGTGGGAGTACGACAACAGCCCGCTGCAACTGCCCGGCTACCGTCCAAACCCCCACCCTCTCTCAATGAATATGCAGAAAGCGATCGAACTGATCAATAACGCCAAACGCCCATTGATCCTGGCCGGAAGAGGAGTCTTCCTCTCTGGCGCAACGCAAGAGGTCCTGGAATTTGCCGAAAAGACTCATACCCCGGTTGCCACAACCCTGCTGGGAATTGGCGCAATTCCGGCCAGCCATCCCCTCAATCTGGGCATGATGGGCATGCACGGTGAAGTCTGGGTGAATAAAGCCATTCAGAAAGCCGATTTGCTGCTGGCCTTTGGAATGCGCTTCGATGATCGCGTGACAGGCACTCCCACGACCTATGCTCCGAATGCCCGCAAGATCCACATCGATGTCGACGTTTCTGAAATCAATAAGAACGTGAAAGTCGATGCGGGATTGGTTGGCGACCTCAAAGCAACCTTGCGTGAGATCACTCCTCTGGTTGAAAAGAACGACCATCTTGACTGGATCGCGTACATCAACGAGATCAAGGGCGACAGCGCTGTTCGTGACATCGTGAATCTACCTGACAACGGTCATCTTTACGCTGCTCACGTCATCAATGACATTTGGCGAATGACCAAAGGGCAAGCCCTGGTCGTGACGGATGT
The DNA here is from genome assembly GCA_964403875.1 of uncultured Anaerolinea sp. Lineage (GTDB taxonomy): Bacteria > Chloroflexota > Anaerolineae > Anaerolineales > Anaerolineaceae > Anaerolinea. The sequence continues at coordinate 6,548 of CAYOHX010000002.1, forward strand.
GGGGCAGCACCAGATGTGGACAGCGCAATATTACCATCAGGACAACCCCAACAGCCTCATCACCTCGGGTGGGCTTGGCACGATGGGCTTTGGCCTGCCCGCGGCCATCGGCGCCAAGATGGCCTGCCCGGAACGCGAAGTGTGGGTGATTGCTGGAGATGGGGGTTTCCAGATGACACAAGCCGAATTGGCTACTGCGGCTCAAGAAGGCGTCAAAGTGAACGTGGCCGTCATCAACAATGGTTACTTAGGGATGGTGCGCCAGTGGCAGGAATTCTTCTACGATCGCCGCTACTCTGCTACACCCATGCGCAGCCCTGACTTCGTCAAGATAGCGGATGCGCATGGACTGACCGGCCTGCGTGTCACAAGTCGCGAAGCAGTGGAATCAACAGTGCAGACAGCCCGTGAAACCGAAGGCACGGTGGTAATCGATTTCCGTGTCGAAAAAGAAGACAGTGTCTATCCAATGGTTCCCACTGGGGCATCTTTGGAGGAAATGATCCGCCGTCCCTCTTCCATCGTCGAAACCGCCGCCGATGAGCTGTAGAAAAGACAATTAAGGAGAACGAACATGCAGCACACCCTTGTCATTCTCGTCGAAGATAAACCCGGCACTTTAAATCGTGTCGCATCCCTTTTCCGCCGACGCGGTTTCAACATCGAATCGCTCACCGTCGGACATACCGATATGCCTGGCATCTCCCGCATGACCATTGTCATGGAAGGGGATCAGTCCAGCGCCGAACGCGTAGTCGCATACTTATACAAACTGGTCAACATCATTCAGGTGGAGGATCTCACCGACCGCCAGTTGGTTCGCCGCGACCTCGCGATGATCAAGGTCCATGCCAGCGCGGAAAATCGCACTGAGGTCATGCAGATGGTGGATGTGTTCCGCGCTCGCATTGTTGATGTGACCAGCTCTTCATTGATTGTCGAAATCACCGGTGACGAAGCGAAGATCGATAGCTTTATTGAGATGATGCGCCCCCTGGGTATCATCGAAATGGCCCGCACCGGCGCGGTAGCAATGGCTCGCGGAGGCGAATCACTGCTCAATGGAAATCATAAATATGTTGGCATGTACGCCATCACATAATCCTAAATTCTTGGAGTTTACATCATGGCAAAGTTCTTATTTGGCACCGTCGAGGAAGAAGTCGTCACCCGTGAAGAGTTCCCCCTAGAGAAGGCTCGCGAGGTTCTGAAAGATGAAGTTGTGGCCGTTCTAGGTTACGGCGTTCAGGGTCCTGCCCAGGCGCTCAATATGCGTGACAACGGCATCAATGTCATCATTGGTCAAAAATCCGGCAGCCGCTCTTATGATAAAGCCGTCGCTGACGGCTGGGTTCCCGGCAAGACCCTCTTCTCCCTCGAAGAAGCCACCGAGCGCGCCACCACCGTTCAGTTCCTCGTGTCGGATGCCGGCCAACGCTTGACCTGGCCCCTCATCCAACCTCGTCTACAACGCGGCGCGGCGCTCTATTTCTCACATGGTTTCGGAATCGTTTATCGCGATCAGACGGGTGTTATTCCGCCTGAGTACGTGGATGTGATCCTGGTCGCCCCCAAGGGTTCTGGCCGCTCAGTGCGGGCCAATTTCCTCGACGGCTCTGGCATCAATAGCAGCTTCGCCATCCATCAAGACTTCACCGGACGCGCCCACGAGCGCACCCTGGCCCTCGGCATCGCTGTTGGTTCGGGATACCTCTTCCCCACCACATTTGAGAAGGAAGTTTTCAGTGACCTGACCGGCGAACGCGGAATTCTCATGGGCGCTCTGGCCGGTGTGATGGAAGCTCAGTACAACCTGCTGCGCAAGCATGGGCACTCCCCTTCAGAGGCTTTCAACGAGACGGTTGAGGAACTCACCCAAAGTCTGATCCGCCTGGTGGCGCAGAATGGCATGGACTGGATGTACGCAAACTGCTCCACCACTGCCCAACGTGGCGCTCTGGATTGGAAAGGCCCATTCCGCGACGCCGTGGTCCCAGTTTTTGATGCTCTGTACGAAAGCGTGATCACTGGCAACGAGACACGGATTGTGATCGAAGCCAACTCCGCGCCCGATTACATGGATAAACTGGAAGCCGAACTGAAAGAAATGCGCGAATCCGAAATGTGGCAGGCTGGCAAAGTAGTCCGCAGCCTGCGCCCCGAAAACTGGAATAAGTGAGTTATGGACACCTATATCCGCATCTTCGACACGACCTTAAGAGATGGCGAGCAATCGCCCGGCGCAACCATGACCTCGGCTGAAAAGCTGGAAGTCGCCCGCGCGCTGGCTCGCTTGGGTGTGGATGTCATGGAAGCCGGGTTCCCCGCCGCTTCTCCTGACGACCTGGAAGCCGTCAAACGCATCGCCCAGGAAGTTGGCAACCCCACCGATGGCAGCCGCCCGCCCGTCATTTGCGGCCTGGCCCGCGCCACCAAGAACGACATCGACAAAGCCTGGGATGCGGTCTCAGCCGCCGCCCACACCGGCATCCACACCTTCCTTGCCACTTCCGAAATCCACATGCAGTACAAGCTCAAGATGACTCGCGAGCAAGTGCTTGAAAAAGTGCGCGAGATGGTTACGTATGCACACAGTCTTTGCGAAGATATCGAGTTCTCGCCCGAAGATGCTGGACGTAGCGATCCTGAATTCCTTTACCTGGTGCTTGGTGAGGCCATTAAAGCAGGCGCCACCACCCTGAACATTCCAGACACCGTAGGCTATACCACCCCTGAAGAGTTCGGCACCTTGATCGCTGGAATCGTCGCCAATACCCCTGGCGTTGAGAACTGCGTCATCTCTGTCCATTGTCACAACGACCTGGGTCTGGCCACAGCCAACACGTTAGCCGGTATCCGCGCCGGAGCGCGTCAGGCCGAGGTGACCATCAATGGCATCGGCGAGCGCGCCGGTAACACCGCCCTGGAAGAAGTGGTCATGGCATTAGCAACTCGCCACCCCATGTACCAGTGTACCACTGGCATCGATACCACCCAGATTGCTCGTGTCAGCAAGCTGGTCAGTAACTACACCGGCATGTCCGTCCAACCCAACAAAGCCATTGTCGGGGCCAACGCCTTCGCTCACGAAGCGGGCATCCACCAAGATGGGATGCTCAAGAACAACCAGACTTACGAGATCATGCGCCCCGAAGCCGTGGGGGTGAAGCAAACTCGCCTGGTGCTGGGCAAGCATTCTGGACGGCATGCCCTGAAAATGCGCATGGTCGATTTGGGCTACAACCTGGATGAAGCTGAATTGTCTAAGCTGTTCGACCGATTCAAGCTGCTGGCCGACAAGAAGAAGACCATCACCGACTCCGATTTGGAAGCTCTCATATCCGATGAACTCTACCAGCCCCGCGAATACTTCGCGCTAGAAGGCTTGCAGGTCGCCTGCGGCACAATGGGCATGCCCACCGCCACCGTCCGCCTACGCGGTCCCGACGGGCAAAAGCATGTTCAAGCTGCCATCGGTTCTGGTCCCGTTGACGCTGCTTACAAGGCAATCGATGCGGTCATTCAGGCCCCCACTTCTCTTCTTGAATTTGTAATCCACGCCATCACTGAAGGCATCGATGCGATGGGCGAAGTCACCGTGCGAATCGCCAGCGGCGAGGAACTACCCAGCATCACCGTCCAGACTGAGCGCGAACAAGTGCGCACCTTTGGCGGTTACGGCGCAGACACCGATATCATCGTCGCCAGCGCTAAAGCCTATCTGGCTGCCATCAATAAAATGCTGGTCGCCACGGGTCAGTACGAACCCACCGGCACTCGCGAAGCGGCTGCCGAAGTAACTGTTGCCTGATATTTTCCCGAGGAGGAAATCATGTACTGCCAATACGAGTCCACCAAAAAGTTTGCCCCGGCTTTCGAGCCCAATCCTTTTCCCGAACCCCGCACCATTCCGACCGGCTGGGATCTGACGGATTACTTGACTGAGACGGAAGAAATGTACTTCCCGGCGGAAGCACAAGAACAAGTAAGGACGGAACCAGCTCCATGACAAAACCGCGCACCCTCTTCGAAAAGATCTGGGATCAACACGTCGTCGTTCAGGAACCCGAATCACCCGCAGTTTTGTATATCGACCTTCACCTCGTCCACGAGGTAACCTCGCCACAAGCCTTTACCGGATTGCGTAGTCGAGGGCTATCGGTTCACCGTCCCGATCGTACAGCGGCCACGGTGGATCATGGTGTTCCTACCCGCACGACGGGCGGTCCGGTGGAAGGCCGTCTGGCATTTGCCGATGAGCTCTCCCGAAAGCAAATTGCCCAACTTGAGCAAAACTGCACCGATTTCGGCATTCCGCTGTATGGTCTTGCCAGCCCTAACCAGGGTGTAGTTCACATAATCGGACCCGAACTGGGATTAACTCAACCCGGTATGACCATCGTTTGCGGCGATAGCCACACCTCCACGCACGGTGCTTTTGGCGCACTAGCCTTTGGTATCGGCACGAGTGAGGTCGAGCACGTTTTGGCCACCCAATGCCTCCTCCAACGCAAACCACGCACATGCCGGGTCGAGGTCTCCGGGCGACTGCAACCAGGCGTCTCCGCCAAAGACATCATTCTGGCGATCATTGCTCAGAACGGCACTGGCGGCGGAACCGGATATGTTTTTGAGTACACCGGCGAAGCGATCCGGGCACTGAGCATGGAAGAACGGATGACGGTGTGCAATATGTCGATTGAAGGCGGCGCTCGCGCTGGGATGATCGCTCCCGATGAAACGACCTTCGAGTATTTGGCTCGCACTCCCCGCGCGCCGAAAGGCGCTGAATGGGAAGCCGCCCTTGCCCGCTGGAAGTCGTTACCCAGTGATGAGGGTGCGAGCTACGACCGGACCATTACCCTTGACGCAGCTACGCTTGAGCCCATGATCACCTATGGAACCAATCCTGGAATGGGCATGCCCATCACAGGACGCCTGCCTAAACCGGAAAACATTGCCGATCCGGCTCAGCGGGCCGCCATGGAGAAAGCCCTCGGATACATGGGGCTCCAACCGGGGCAGGGTTTGCTCAACCACCCCATCGACGTGGTCTTCATCGGCAGTTGCACCAATGGCCGCCTCAGCGATTTGCGTCAGGCAGCCAAAGTCTTCGCGGGACGCAAAGTAGCCTCCGGTACCCGTGTGTTGGTCGTACCTGGCTCTCAGGAAGTAAAACGCCAAGCCGAAGCGGAAGGCCTCCACGAGACCTTCCTTCATGCTGGCGCGGAATGGCGCGAACCAGGCTGCAGTATGTGCATCGCCATGAATGGCGATCAACTTGATCCCGGACAATACGCCGTCAGCACCAGCAACCGCAACTTTGAAGGTCGCCAGGGAAAAGGCGGACGCACTTTCCTGGCCAGCCCTCTGACCGCCGCGGCAGCCGCCGTGACCGGACGTATAACAGACATTCGCGCTCTGGAGTAAACAACATGGCTCAATTCGACACCCTTGCCTCCCGTGCTGTCTATATGCCGGTCAATGATATCGACACAGACCAGATCATCCCCGCCCGCTACCTCAAAGTGACCGACAAGCTCGGTCTGGGTGGAAATCTATTCGCCGATTGGCGCTATGATTCGGACGGCCAACCCAAACCCGATTTCGTGCTCAATCGCCCCGAGGCGCAAGGCGCGCAAATCCTCTTTGCCGGGTTCAATTTCGGCTGCGGTTCCTCTCGCGAACATGCCCCTTGGGCACTCACCGGATTTGGTTTCCGCGCTGTGGTCGCTGGCTCATTTGCCGATATCTTTCGGAACAACGCTCTCAAGAACGGACTTCTTCCGGTGGAATTATCTCCGGAGGATCACCGCCTTTTCTCCGATTACTTGATTGAAGTCCCCTCAGCCAGTCTGTTCATCGATCTAGCCCACCAAACCATTTCGCTTCCCGATGGGCAAACCGCGACCTTCCCCATCGACGCCTTCTCCAAAACCTGCCTGCTCAAGGGAGTGGACGAGTTGGGCTACATCCTATCATTCAACAAACAAATCTTAGCGTTTGAGGGCAACCTATGAAAATCGAAATCTACGACACCACCCTGCGTGATGGAACCCAACGGAAAGATATTTCTTTATCGGTTGATGACAAGTTGCGCATTGCCCGGCGACTGGACGAGTTGGGCATTGATTATATTGAAGGTGGCTGGCCCGGATCCAATCCCAAGGACGCCGAGTTCTTCCGTAGAGCCTCCGAGATGGATTGGGAGCACGCTGTCATCACATCGTTTGGTTCTACCTGCCGGGCTGGATCTCAGCCCGCCGATGATAGCAATATCCAGGCGCTGGTCGATTCCGGCACAGCCGTCTGCACGCTGGTGGGTAAGTCGTGGGATTTGCATGTCACCGAGGTTCTCAAGACGACCCTGGAAGAGAATCTACGAATCATTGAGCAAAGTGCCTCATACTTGGTCAGCCTGGGCCGACGGGTGATGTATGATGCCGAGCACTTCTTCGATGGATTCAAAGCCAACCCCGCTTATGCGCTTCAAACCTTGCAGGCCGCTCATCGCGGAGGCGCGGAAATTCTGGTGCTCTGTGATACCAACGGCGGTTCTCTGCCCTGGGATATCAACGAAGCCGTCACCACGGTTCAGGCTGCGTTGCCAGAAGCACGCTTAGGCATTCACGCCCACAATGACACAGAATCGGCAGTCGCTAATTCACTGTCCGCCATTCGAGCCGGTTGTGTGCAGGTGCAAGGAACGATCAATGGGTATGGTGAGCGTTGTGGCAACGCAAATTTATGTTCCATCGTTCCCAATCTAGAGCTTAAAATGGGCTTGAATGTCTTGCCCGAAGGCCACCTGCCGAAAATATTCGAAGTAGCCCACTACATCACAGAGGTTGCGAACCTAAACCCGGACGACCATCTGGCATACGTCGGCCGCGCCGCTTTTGCTCATAAAGCCGGTCTGCATGTGGCAGGCTTACGGCGTTCGATCATATCCTACCAGCATATCGATCCCGCCCTTGTAGGTAACGAGATGCACATCGTCGTCTCCGAACTGGCCGGGCGCGGCAGCATCGCCAGTAAAGCTGAGCAGTATGGCCTGGAAAATAGTTCTGAAGACTTTGTGGCTGTTTTGAATGAGATCAAGAGCCTGGAAGCCCAAGGATTTGCATTTGACGCTGCCGAGGCTTCCGTAGTCCTCATGCTCAAACGGCAGCAACCTGGTTATGTGCCGCCATTCGAGCTCATCGACTTCTCCGTTCAGGTGGAACATCGCCGCGGCCGGGGGATCTTTGCCGAAGCCACGGTAAAAGTGAAGGTGGATGGGGAAGTGCTCCATACAGCCGCAGAGGGCAATGGCCCAGTAGGTGCTTTAGACGGCGCATTGCGAAAAGCCTTGACCGGCCGGTATCCAAAGCTAAATGGAATTACCCTGAAGGACTTCAAAGTTCGCATCTTGGATAGCGACAAGGGCACCGGCGCGACCACGCGTGTACTGATCGATACGCAATATGATGGCCAGACCTGGAGCACTGTTGGCGCCAGCGCAAACATCATCGAGGCTAGCTGGCGCGCGCTTGCCGATTCGATTGAATATGGCTTGATGATTGTGCACGATTAATTTATTTCGGAGGAGTTTTCATGGATGCAAATATTGTTCTCCTACCTGGCGATGGAATTGGTCCAGAAGTCATATCTTCTGCGGTGCGCGTGCTGGATGCGCTTTCGGAAAAGATGGGGTTCCATTTCCACTACACCGAGCATTTGATTGGCGGTTGTGCCATCGATCAGACTGGCACGGCCCTGACCGACGAGACCCTCAAAGCTTGCCAGGCCTCAGACGCGGTTCTTTTGGGCGCTGTTGGTGGACCCAAATGGGACGATCCGTCTGCGAAAGTTCGTCCCGAACAAGGTCTGCTGGCCCTGCGCAAGGGACTGGGTGTGTTCGCTAACCTTCGACCGGTAAAAGTTCACCCCGCCCTCGTAGACGCCTCCCCCCTCAAACCCGAGCGTCTGGCCGGCGTTGATATGATTGTGGTTCGCGAATTGACCGGCGGCCTATATTTCGGGCAGCCCAAAGGCCGCGAAGTGACTGCCACCGGCGAGCGCGCCGTAGATACACTGGAATATACCGATTTAGAAGTACGCCGCGTTATGGAAATGGCCTTTTCGCTGGCCTCAGGCCGTCGGAAAATGGTCACCTCGGTAGATAAAGCTAACGTCCTTGAGAGCTCTCGCCTGTGGCGGAAAATTGCTCTGGAGGTCGGAGCTGCTCACCCAGACATCACTCTCAATCATGTTCTGGTAGATACTGCCTCAATGCGCCTGGTAACCCATCCGTCCAGCTTCGATGTAATCGTCACCGAAAATATGTTTGGCGATATTCTCACCGATGAAGCATCCGTCCTGGCAGGTTCGATGGGCATGCTGCCTTCTGCCTCTTTGGGCGTCAACACCCCAGGCCTGTATGAACCAATTCACGGTTCTGCCCCCGACATCGCCGGAAAAGGCATCGCTAACCCCATTGGCACGGTGCTCAGCACTGCTTTGATGCTGCGTTACTCATTTGGTCAAGAAGCGGCGGCTGCGCGGCTGGAGGCCGCCGTAGATCAGGTCATTACTGCTGGTAAAGTTACCGGAGACCTGGGCGGCAATCTGAACACTACCGCCGTGACCGATGAAATTATTGCTCGGTTATAAAATTTTTCCTTCAAAGGAGTTTTCTTCATGGCCCCCAACAACATCAAATATATCTGGATGAATGGCGAGTTGGTTGACGCTGACAAAGCCACCGTGAGCTTCCTGGCTTCTGGGCTACATTACGGCCTGGGCGTCTTCGAAGGTATCCGCGCCTACAATACCGACAAAGGCCCTGCTGTTTTCCGCCTACGTGATCACATGGTGCGCCTGCTTCAATCCGCCCACATCATGGGCTTTCCCAAGTTGCCTTACACGGTTGATACGTTGATGGAAGCCGTCCGCCAAACGATTCGCTCTAACGAATTGATGGATTGCTACATCCGCCCACATATCTACCTGAATGGCGACTTACCCTCTCTCAATATCGACCGCAATTCCAGCCACATTGGCATCGCTGCCTGGGCCTGGGGCACGTATCTTGGTGAAGGCGCTCTGGAGAAAGGTGTCCGCGCGAATATCTCATCGTTCACCCGCCACCACGCCAACGTAATGATGACCAAAGCCAAAACCGCTGGTAATTACGTCAATAGCGCATTGGCAAAAACCGAATCGATCCGCGCTGGTTACGACGAGGCCATCCTACTGGATCCGCAAGGATTCGTGGCCGAATGCACCGGCGAAAACCTGCTCGTCGTCCGCAAGGGCAAGCTATACACAACCCCCACCAGCGGGATTCTGGAAGGCATCACACGCGACTCACTCCTTACTCTTGTCAACCAGATGGGCTTCACTGTGGTCGAACAACTCATCTCCCGCGACCAACTCTACATTGCCGATGAGGTCTTTGTGTGTGGTACAGCCGCTGAAATCGTGGCGGTCAACGAGATCGATGGACGCGCCATCGGCACAGGAAGCATGGGTCCCATCACCAGCCAAATTCAACAGGCCTTCTTCGCTGCGCTCCGCGGAAAACACCCGCTTTCAGCCGGTTGGTTGGATTACGTTTATCCATGAGCGTCCGTGTTGCCTTTCAGGGAGAGCCCGGCGCCTATTCGGAAGCCGCAGCATTAGAGTACTTCGGCCCCGGAACTAACCCGCTTCCCTGCGAGAGTTTTGACCTTGTCTTTCAAACCGTCGGCGCAGGCAACTGCGCCGTCGGTTTGATCCCCATTGAGAACTCTTTAGCCGGCAGCATCCACCGAAACTATGATTTGTTGCTGCGCAACGACCTTTGGGTCATCGGCGAACATTATTTGCCCATCCATCACTGCTTGATTACTCTACCTGGTGTGCGCCGGGAGGAGATACGCAAAGTAATCAGCCACCCCCAGGCTCTGGCGCAATGCGATGCCTACCTGCAATCCTGGGCGGGTGTCACCATTGAACCGGTTTACGACACAGCCGGAAGCGTGAAAATGGTCCAGGCTCAAGGAGATCGCGCCATCGCCGCAATTGCGTCGCGCCGCGCGGCTCAATTGTACGAGATGGCTATTTTGGAAGAGAACATTGAAGATGATGAAACCAACATCACCCGCTTTCTGGCCATTTCCCGTTCGCCAGCCAGCCCAGTCTCAGACGCCAAAACCTCGATTGTCTTTACATTAGACAATCAACCCGGTTCACTTTTTAAAGCTTTGAGTGTTTTCGCCCTGCGCAACATCGATTTGACGAAGATCGAATCTCGCCCCCTGGCCGGAAAACCCTGGAATTATCTTTTCTACATCGATTTTTCGGGTTCCACCGAACAGACTCCGGTGCAACGCGCGTTAAACCACCTGGAAGAATACGCCCCCATGCTGCGCGTGCTAGGTTCTTACCCGCGCAGCCGCTGGAGCGGGTATAATCAAGGCCATTCATCGTCATGAGTATGTGTCGAGGTATTCGCGGCGCCACAACCGTCCCCGCCAATACGGCGTTGGACATACTTCAATCAGCCACCGAGCTATTGGAGAAGATTGTCACGTCCAATGAGGTTGAGAAAGACGATGTCGCCGCAATCATTTTTACCGCCACCCCAGACCTGGACGCCGTCTACCCAGCCGTCGCTGCCCGCCAACTAGGTTGGACTTACACGCCTCTGGTTTGCACCCAAGAAATGGTTGTCCCGGGCAGCCTTCCCATGTGTTTACGTATCCTGGTCATGTGGAATACCGAGCTGCCCCCACAAGAAATCCATCACGTCTACTTACACGGAGCGCGTGTATTGCGCCCCGATCTGGCTGAGGAGAAAGAACGATGATTATAATTATGAAGCACGGCGCTACCGCCGAACAAGTCGGAAATATCACCCAATATATTGAAAAATGGGGTTGTAAACCGCATATCTCTGCCGGCGCCGAAACCACCATCATTGGTGTTATTGGTGATGTGCGCCGGGTGGATCGCGATCAAATCGCCTTGATGGATGGAGTCGAGTCTACGGTCCGTATCTTGAGACCTTACAAGTTGGTTGGACGCGACTTTCACCCCATGAATACGCTGGTTAAGGTCAATGATGTCGTGGTCGGTGGTGATAAGGTAGTGGTCATGGCTGGACCATGCGCCGTCGAATCCCGCGAACAATTAATCGAGACTGCCTGGGCTGTCAAAAACGCAGGCGCTTCCATGCTGCGTGGCGGAGCCTATAAGCCCCGTAGTTCGCCTTACAGCTTCCAAGGTCTGGGCGAAGAAGCGCTGAAAATCATGGCTGAAGCTCGCGACTTAACCGGACTGCCCATCGTCACCGAGGTGATGGATCCCCAAATGATCCCACTCCTGTCCGACTACGCCGATCTGCTTCAGGTGGGAGCCCGCAATATGCAAAACTTTGCGCTCCTGGCGGCTCTCGGAAAGAATAACCGCCCGGTGCTCTTGAAACGCGGCATGATGTCGTCTATTGAAGAACTCCTCATGGCTGCCGAGTACATTTTGGCCAACGGCAACGATCAGGTCATTCTATGCGAACGGGGCATTCGCACCTTTGAAACCTACACGCGCAACACACTCGATATCAACGCGGTCCCCCTGGTGAAACAACTTAGCCACCTTCCCATGATCGTCGATCCCAGCCACGCCACCGGAAAATGGGAGTTGGTTGAACCTACTTCCCGCGCTGCGGTTGCCGCTGGAGCCGATGGTTTGATCGTCGAAGTACATCCCCGCCCCGAAGAAGCCCTCTCCGATGGCGCTCAGTCGCTAAAACCGGAACGCTTTGCGCAGTTGATGCGCAACATCCAACCCATCGCCACCGCGCTTGGGCGGAGCATGTGAGCAGCCTGACCGAAACCCGCCTGGCTGTTGTTGGACTCGGCTTGATGGGCGGGTCGCTGGCGGCTGCGCTCTCAGGGCGCTGCGCCGACGTGATTGGTTGCGACCTGGACGCCGACGCTTTGCAAACCGCTCTGACCCGCGGCTGGATACACCACGCGACCCAGGATGCAAAGGCAGCAGTATCCCATGCCAATCTGGTCATCCTGGCGGCTCCGGTGAGGACCATTCTTCACCTGTTGGATGAACTCGCCCCAGACTTCTCGCCTGATTGTGTGGTCGTAGACCTTGGCAGCACCAAATCGCAGATTGCCGAAAAAATGCAGCGCCTGCCTGCTGGTGTTCAACCACTGGGCGGGCATCCCATGTGCGGCAAAGAATTTTCCGGAATTCAAGCTGCGGACCCGCTCCTCTTCCGCGGCCAAACCTTTATTCTCACACCCCTGCCTCGCACCTCGCCTCATGCGTTACGTTTGGCGGTCGAAATGGTCGAAGCGGTCGGCGCAAAACCATTGATTTTGTCCCCTCAAGAGAATGACCACCTGGCGGCAGTTGCCAGCCACTTGCCATTTCTGCTCTCCGCCGGTTTGGTCGAAACCGCGCGCCAGACCGCCCAGGAAGACCCACGCCTCTGGCAGGTGACAGCCAGTGGTTACCGGGATACATCTCGCCTGGCAGCCAGCAATGTAACCATGATGACTGATATCTTACTCACCAACCGGGAAGCAGTACTTCAGGTATTTTCCGACTGCCGAAATAACCTGGATCATCTGACCGAACTCATCAGTGATTCGCGCGAGGACGAGCTCCGCCGCCTGTTAACCGAGATTCATACCTCTCGCAAGGAATGGAAACCATGACCGATTGGACCATCACCCCCACCGGCCCTCTGCACGGGCGCATTCAAGTCCCAGGCGACAAATCTATCTCACACCGCGCCCTGCTCTTTGGCGCACTGGCTGACGGCGTCAGCCAAATCCGCGGCTTCTTGCCTGGCGGTGACTGCCTGGCGACCCAAGCCATTTTGGGCGCATTGGATATTCGGGTGGATGTGCATGACGCCGCTACATTAACTGTGCACGGCAAAGGACTTCGCGGCCTTCGCCCACCCACCACTCCCCTTAACTGCGTGCGTTCCGGAACAACCATTCGCCTGTTAGCAGGCATCATGGCTGGACAAACTTTTGACACCATTCTTACCGGCGAAGAGCAGCTCCTCAAGCGTCCAATGTCTCGCGTAGCGGAGCCCTTGCGCAGCATGGGCGCCGAAATCGAAACTACCAACGGCCGCGCGCCTCTCTCCATCAAAGGTCGCCCCCTTCATGGCTACGCGCATAAAATGAGTGTCGCCAGTGCCCAGCTCAAGAGTGCCCTGCTTTTAGCGGGATTGTACGCCGACTCCCCTACCTCTGTCTGGGAACCAGGACCCGCTCGCGACCACACCGAACGACTCCTTTCTTCGATGGGCGCGTCCGTCCAAACTGCGGGGCCCACCATCACGATATCTCCCGCCACCCATCTTGCCCCCTTCGACCTCACCGTTCCAGGCGATATCTCCTCCGCTGCCTTCCCACTCATCGCCGCTTTATTGGTCCCCGGTTCTCATCTGACCATTGAAAACGTAGGCGTCAACCCAACTCGTACCGGATTGTTGGATGTGCTCTGGGGCATGGGGGCGCTTATCCAACGAGAAAATGAGCGCATCGAAAACGGAGAGCCCGTCGCAGACCTGGTCGTTCAATTTTCCGAACTCCACGGCACGCACATCGAAGGCGATTTGGTGGTGCGAATGATCGATGAATTCCCAATCCTGGCTGTCGCCGCTACCCAAGCGCGCGGCACAACCCTTCTGCGCGACGCGGCTGAGCTGCGCGTCAAGGAAACGGACCGCATCGCTACAGTAGTGACAGAATTATCCAAACTTGGCGCGAAGATCGAGGCGCTCCCCGATGGCTTTCTGATCGAGGGGCCGACCCGCTTGCGGCCAGCTCCGGTGCACAGCCACGGAGATCACCGTCTGGCGATGGCGCTCACGGTGGCGGGCTTGTTAACCATCCACCCCCTAACCATCACCGATGCAGCCTGCGCATCCGATTCCTTCCCGGGCTTTCTTGAGGTTATGGGCCATGCTGGGGTCGACATTGCTTAGCGGGCGCACTCAATTGGTAGGCGTCATGGGCTGGCCTGTAGAGCACAGCCTTTCCCCACAGATGCACAACGCCGCGTTTGCCGCCCTGAATATGGACTGGTGTTATGTTCCTCTGCGCGTCCATCCTGACCAGATCACAAAGGCCGTGCGCGGGTTGGCCGCTCTGGGTTTTCGGGGCGCCAACGCAACCATTCCACACAAACAAGCCTTGCTTCCCAATCTGAATTGGATCGATCCCGCGGCTCAGAAAATTGGCGCGGCCAACACCTTGGTCATCACCCCGCCGGACGAGGGTCACGAGCCATCTCGATTGCTCGGATACAACACCGATGCGCATGGCATGCTGGCAGCCCTTCAAGCTCACGGACTGGCCCCTGGAAAAAACATCCATCGAGCGGTTGTCGTTGGAGCAGGCGGAGCCGCCCGCGCTGTTGTATGGGGGTTGGCAACCTCGGAGGTGTCCGAAATTACCCTCCTCAACCGCGATCAAGCCCGCGCCTCAGCCCTGGCCGCCGACCTGGCCGCCGACCTGGCCCCCTCTGCCTGTCACCCCTTGCCCTTCACGGATGAAATCCTGGTTGAGTCTGTTCGCGCAGCCGATCTGCTCATTAACACGACCCCGCTGGGTATGTGGCCTCATCCCGAAGCGTCTATTTGGCCCTCTACAGCCCCTCTACCCGCGAATATTGCCGTTTTCGATCTGGTTTATAATCCACTCGAAACGCGTCTACTGGCCCAGGCGCGGCAGGCTGGCGCTCTCCCAGTCGATGGCCTGGAAATGCTCGTTCATCAAGGCGCGCTCTCCTTCAAACTCTGGACAGACCGCGAAGCTCCTGTCGATGTTATGCGCAGCGCCTGTCTCCAATCTTTGAGGTGACTTCTATGCTCCGAATGTTTACCGCCGGTGAATCTCACGGTCCCTGCCTGATTGCTGTTATCGAAGGACTTCCAGCAGGGCTGCGCTTGGACCTCGATGCGCTCAACCACCAGCTCTTCCGCCGCCAGCAAGGCTACGGACGCAATTACCGCCAGAAGATCGAACAAGATCGGGTTGAAATCTTGGGCGGTTTGATCTACGGACAAACCGTAGGCGCGCCGCTCGCCATGCGTATTGAAAACCGGGATTGGGCCAATTGGAAGGAAAAATGGGCGTCGGGAGAATTACCTAAGCTCACAGTCCCCCGGCCAGGCCACGCGGATTATGCCGGAATGATCAAGTACGGGCTGGACGACGGACGGTTGATACTTGAACGCTCCAGCGCTCGTGAAACTGCCGCCCGTGTGGCCGTGGGCGCGGTCGCCCGCCAGCTCATCGGTGAATTCGGCATTCGCCTCGGCAGCTATGTGCAGCAAATCGGCAGCGTGAAAGCAGCGATCCCCGCTCTGTCCGCCGCTGAATTGTGGAACTTAGCCGAAAAAAGTGAAGTGCGCTGTCCCGACCCTCAGGCCGAACAAGCCATGAAGGATACGATTGACAATGCTCGCCGCACCGGAGATACGCTGGGGGGCATATTTACACTCTCCGCTACGGGTGTTCCAGTTGGCCTCGGCACCCATGTCCAATGGGACCGCCGGCTAGATGCCCGCATCGCCGCAGCAATCATGTCCATCCAGGCCATCAAAGGCGTAGAGATCGGCGACGGTTTTGAGGGAGCTGGCCTGCCCGGCACAATTGTTCACGACGACCTTTATCCCGACGGTCAGGGCGGCGTAATCCGCCGGACCAATCGTGCCGGAGGGCTGGAAGGGGGCATGTCGAACGGAGCTGACATCGTGGTGCGGGCCGCCATGAAACCCATCGCCACTACCGCCGAACCCCACAACTCTGTGGATCTTTCAACCGGCGAATCCGCCAAACCGATTTACCAGCGTTCAGACTGGTGCGCCGTACCTGCGGCTGCCGTGGTGGGCGAAGCGATGTTATCCTGGGTACTGGCCGAAGCACTGGTAGAAAAGCTAGGCGGAGACAGTCTTCAGGAGATGAAGCGGTGAGTAACATCGTTCTCACAGGCTTTATGGCTTCCGGAAAATCCGCGGTAGGGCGCAGGCTGGCAGAGCGGTTGGAACGCGAGTTCATCGACCTGGATGAACTGATTGTGTCTCGAATCGGATTGAGCATCCCGGAGATTTTTCTACAACAAGGTGAGACTGCGTTTCGCAGTATCGAAAGCGACTTATGTCGCGAACTTTCCCAACGCGATGGATTGGTCATATCAACCGGCGGCGGCACCTTCGTGAGTCCGGCCAACCGGGCGCTTTTTCAATCAAACAGCCTGATCGTTCGCCTGCATTGCAGCGTTGAAGAAACGCTTCGCCGGTTAGACGTGGAAGGCGCGCCTGGAAGGCCCCTTCTCAATGTGTCCGACCGTCTCGCTGAAATCAATCGTTTATTGGCGGCTCGCGAATCAGCCTACGCTGCCATCCCCTGGCAAATCGACACAACCGCCCATGGGGTTGAAGAGATCGTGGAGCAAATGCTCCCCATCGTACAAAGCGTGTACCTGCCCGTGCGCCACACCACCGGGCAGTACCCAATCTATATCAGCAATGGAATCCTGGACTCCCTCGGAGCCTTTCTATCTGCCTCGGGCCTTCCCACTGGCGTGCGAGTAGCCGTGGTTGCCAACCCAACCGTTGCTGCTTTATATTCACAACGGGTCTCCTCAGCCCTTCACACCGCCGGGTATAGACCCTGCCCTTGTACGCTTCCGGATGGCGAAGCTTTCAAGAACCTGGCAGCCGTCGAAAGCCTTTATCAGCAGTTCCTTGATCACCAGCTTGACCGCCACGATATCATCCTGGCCCTGGGTGGCGGAGTCACCGGAGATGTAGCCGGATTTGCCGCTGCTACGTATCTACGCGGGTTGCGATTTGTCCAGGTTCCAACCACGTTGCTGGCGATGGTCGACTCAAGCGTCGGCGGAAAAACCGGCGTGGACCTGCCTCAAGGCAAGAATCTGGTGGGGGCATTCAAACAACCAGAAGCGGTGATCATGGATCCCACTGTTTTATCCACATTGCCCGTTGAAGAACTTCGCTCAGGGCTGGTGGAGGCCATTAAACACGGCGTCATCGGCGATCCCTTCCTCTTTGAACAAATCGAATCCTCACCCGGCCAATTTTTGGTGTGGTGGGGCGATAAAGGCGCGGAGCTTCTGGCACGGGCTGTCTCAGTGAAAATTCGCGTGGTAGAAGAAGATCCCTTTGAAAGCGGCTTACGAGCCACGCTCAACCTGGGACACACGCTAGGGCACGCCGTGGAGCAAACCAGCGGGTACGTATTACGACATGGGGAAGCCGTAGGATTAGGCATGATTGCCGCGGCTCATTTCGCGGTCATACTGGGATTAGCCCAAGCTCACCTGCCCAATCGTATCACGAGCATCCTGAAGCAGTGGGGCTTACCTGTACGCTTGCCAGCCATGAACATTGACTCTATACTTAATAGCATCCTGCGTGATAAGAAGAAGCGCGGGAGTTCAATTCGTTGGGTATTGCCCGCTGAAGTTGGCCGGGTAGAATATAATCAAACCGTCCCGCTCGACCTGGTCGAGGAAATCGTCCAAAAAATGATGCCGCTGGAGCAAGCTTGACCTCACAACCCGTTTCCATTCTCCTTCTGCATGGACCTAACCTCAATATGTTAGGAATCCGCGAGCCGGGCATATACGGCCAAATGGCCCTCCCGGAAATTAATGCGGCTGTCATCGCGGATGCCGAACAAATCGGCGTATCAGTACGTGTGTTTCAATCTAACCACGAAGGCTTGTTGATCGACGCAATCCAAGAAGCCATGAATTGGGCCAACGGAATCATCATCAACCCTGGCGGTTACACGCACACAAGCGTCGCGCTTCGTGATGCAATCAGCGCGGTCCGCCTGCCTACCGTTGAAATTCATCTCTCGAATATCCATGCTCGCGAAACCTTCCGCCATACCTCAATGCTGGCCCCGGTCTGTGTCGGGCAGATCTGCGGTTTTGGCTGGCGAGGATACATCTACGCGCTCCATGCGCTCATAAACCATCTGCAAGACCAATCCAACGCATCTTCTCGATAAAACCAATCTCTGGAGGATTTCATGCCCGAAACCACCTCAATCACCCCACGGTTGCATATTGGCGCCGCATGGTATCCTGAACACTGGCCCGAAGAGCGCTGGCCTGAAGATGTGCGTTTGATGAAGGCCGCCGGCTTCACCGTTGCCCGACTGGCCGAGTTTGCCTGGTCCACGCTCGAGCCAAGAGAAGGCCAGTTTGAGTTTGCCTGGCTGGACCGGGCCATCCAACTCCTGGCCGATCAAGGCATCCAAACCGTGCTTGGAACGCCCACCGCGGCCCCGCCGGCCTGGCTGTGTTATCAATACCCCGACCTAATGGCCCTGGAAGCCTCCGGCCTGCGTGCCCAATTCGGCAACCGCTGTCACTACTGCGTCACCTCACCTGAAATGCACCAAGCCACCACCCGTCTGGTCAAAGCGATGGCGGAACATTTCGGCCCCAACCCCAATGTAATTGGCTGGCAAATTGACAACGAGTTTAGCCGTGTATGCTATTGCCCACGCTGTCAGGAAGCCTTCCAGCAGTTCTTGCAACAACAGTATGGCAGCCTGGACAATTTGAACGCCCGCTGGAGCACTTCTTACTGGAGTCAGACCTACAATGAATGGAGTCAGCTTCCCATTCCCATTGGCGGTCATAATCCCGGCCTCATGCTTGAGTTCAAACGCTTCGTCACCCAGAACTATCGTTCCTTCCAGAAATTGCAAATCGACCAACTCCGCCCTCACCTGGCTCCATCCGTTTGGATCACCCACAACTATATGGGTTGGTTTGACGGCTTGGATCATTACGAAATGGCCGCCGACCTGGATATGGCGACCTGGGACTGGTATATCGGCACCGGGCACAACAATTATGCCAACACAACGGCAATTCACGATTTGACACGCGGTTTCAAACGCAAGAATTTCTGGGTCATGGAAACACAACCGGGCAACGTGAACTGGGCTCGAATTAACAGCTCCCTGAACAAAGGCGAAGGTAGAGCCATGGCCTGGGAAGCAGTTGGGCGGGGCGCTGATGGTTTCCTGTATTGGCAGTGGCGTTCAGCGTTGGGCGGACAAGAGCAGCTTCACGGTAGTCTCGTAGACGCCTCTGGGCAACCTCGACCGTTTTATAGCGAAGCGCAGCAAATTGCGTCCGAGTTTGAACGCCTGTCTCCACTCATGAGTGGATCCCGGATATCTTCTCGAGTCGCGATCCTCAATGATTATGAAAGCCGTTGGTCCACTCAATGGCAGCCTCACCATCACGATTTCAACTATGTGGAGCATTTACTTAGCTACGCCAGGAATCTTAATGTTCTGAATATCTCCACGGACATTATCTCCGCGGATGCACCCCTGTTCGGTTATCGGGTCATCTTCGCCCCCGGATTGACCATTCTCGATGAGAAACGGGCCCAGAGCTTACGTCAGTTCGTAGAATCGGGAGGTATCCTGGTGTTAGGCGCGCGCACCGGCCTCAAAGATCGTTCCAACGCTCTCCTACCTTCCCGACAACCCGGACTATTGCGAGATTTAGCTGGTGTCGAGGTCAATGAATTTTACGCGTTGGACGAAGACGCGCCGATCACAAGTGATTGGTTCAACGGTTTCACCCAAAAATGGGCTGAGTCGCTCAACATCCTAGACGATAAAGTCGCCGTGCTAGCTCGGTATGGTCAATCCAATGGCTGGCTAGACCACCAACCCGCCATTACGCAGCACAATGTACGGACTGGGCAGGTAATTTACGTTGGTTGTTGCCTGGACGAAACATCCCAAGCCGCTCTGATTTTCAGAATCGCACAAATTGCCAGTGTCCGCGAACCACTACTCACTCCGCCTGGGGTGCAGCTTTTGCGTCGCATGGACAAGGCGAATATACCTTTCTATATCATGATCAACCACACGCGCAGCACCCAAAAGGTCACTTTACCCTGGCCGGCTCACGACTTTATAACAGACGCAGACTTTGAAGCTACACTCGAACTCCACTCCTATGGCGTAGCGGTGGTCGCCAAGAAGAGCGTCGTCTAACCTTGGTCTGATCATTACCGTCCGTAACCTCGCCCTTCAATATAATTCGATAACTGGTCGATCGTCATCTCATGATCGGTGATAATCGCTTTCACCACGTCGCCAATCGAGATGACCCCGACCAGTTTTCCATTTTCTACCACCGGCAAATGCCGGATACGCTTTTCGGTCATCAATCGCATACAATCCGATAACGACTGGTCCATTTCGATGGTAAACACATCTCGGGTCATATAATCGGCGACTGTTGTATCCATAAGGCACTGTCCCGTCTCGGCAATCGAGCGGACAAAATCTCGCTCGGAGATGATCCCGGCGATGGTATCGTTTTGCAACACAACCAGCGCCCCGATATCTTTCTCGGCCAGATATTTGAGGGTTTCTATAACCGTTGTGCCAGGATGAACGGCATACACGTCTCGCCCCTTGACGTTGATCAGGTCGCGGATGGTGATCATCTTCTCTCCTTTCTCGATTCTCGATTGAAAAGGTCGATAAATATATATTACAATTTTTATAGAAAAAAGCAACCTTGAATCATTGGCTGGAAGCATTGCCTTCTCCTCCGGATAATGATGTAAAATCGGATTGCACACATCCATCCACTCAACTTCGTTCCACTTTGCAGGAGTCTTTCATGAGCCAATTTACATTCAGTTGTTTCGGTGATGAAATTTCACCAGAGCTTACCGAGCAAGTCGCCGTTATGAAAGCCAATGACGTGCATGCGCTCGAATTTCGGGGAATGGACGGCGTGAACATTCTGGACCTTACCCAATCGCAACTCGACCGGGCCGCGTCCATCCTGAATGGTGAGGGAATAACCGTTTCAGCGATCGGGTCCCCGATTGGCAAAATAAAAATCACCGATCCTTTCCTGCCTCATCTAGATCGCTTCAAGCGCGCTTTAGATGTTGCCCGGTTCTTCAAAGCCCCTTATATTCGCATGTTCAGCTTCTTTATTCCTGCTGGAAGCGATCCCGCTGAGCACCGCGACGAAGTGCTTTGGCGCTGGGGGCGCTTCGTCGATGAGGCCAAAGGCTCCGGGGTGATCTTGCTGCACGAAAACGAGAAAGATATTTACGGTGATACCGCTGTTCGTTGCCTGGATTTGTTGCAGACACTCAACTGTGCTTATGTTCGAGCCACTTTTGACCCGGCCAATTTTGTGCAGTGTGACGTTGAGACTTACCCGCACGCATTCAATCTTCTGAAACCCTGGATCGTCTATATGCACATTAAGGACGCTCGCAAGACAGATCACGCCGTTGTTCCTTCGGGCCAGGGAGACGGCAAACTTCCAGAAATTCTCAAAGCACTCAAAGACGATGGATTCAAGGGCTATCTGTCCCTGGAACCGCATTTGAACGATAGCCTTCCTGGAGGTGGTCCAGAGCTTTTCAAAGTCGCCGTAGATGCATTGAAGCAAGTCCTAAGCGCGCTCTAGGCCTTTTTTCTCAACAGATAAGCGGTGGTACCTCTATCCTAGGTATCACCGCTCTTGATTAGCAGTCAGGATCGATCAGCGTGTGATGCACGGAAGGTAAAACCAAAACCCATCCATCGGACAGGTGTGGCCTGTTCCAGCCCAAACCCCAACAGTGATTTTCCATGCCGCAAAAGCCGCATCAGCTGGCTCACAAAGGTCCGTCTCTGTAAAATCGATGAATTCCAGCTCGCTCAATTGAGTGAATTCCAAAGGAATACTGCCGCTGAATGCGTTCTCTCGAATCACTAGCGTCTGTAACCCACTCAAATTTCCCAATTCTGTAGGCAGATTTCCACTAAGTTGGTTTTCATTCAAGTACAAATTGTGAAGCGAGCTCAAAGCCCCCAACTCAGAAGGAATCTCTCCAACCATTTCGTTTGAACTGAGATCCAGCCACTCCAATAGACTGAGCTGCCCCAATTGTACCGGAATGCTTCCACCCAACTGATTATTCGCAAGGTGAAGCTCGTGCAGCCCAACCAGGTTCCCAAACTCAGGTGGAATACTGCCGTTGATTTGCGTGGAGTCAATGTACAGGTGGGCTAGAGATTGCAAATTTCCCAGCTCAGGAGGCAATGTACCCGTCAGAAGGTTTTCTGATAAGTTCAATCGCTTCAAAGTGCCCAAATTCCCCAATGCGCCAGGTATACTCCCGCTCAATTGATTAGATTTCAAGCCCAACCACTCGACCGAGTCCAGATTTCCCAATTCCGGTGGAATCGCGCCAGACAATTGATTAAAGCAGAGATACAAATTAATCACCGAATCTAGATTGCCCAACTCTGCTGGAATTTCTCCGCTGAGCCGATTGTATCCCAGGTCGAGCTGCGTTAATTGATCCAACCCACCCAAATCTGGAGGGATTCTTCCTTCCAATTGGTTATTGCTAAGGTTTAACTGGTTCACATGGTTCGAAACACAACTCACCCCATACCAATCACATGGTCCAAGGTCAAGCCACCCGGTTCGATCAATCCAGTCCGGTCCATTCGTATTGTTAAACAAAGCGACCAGCGCCTCGCATTCACTCGCTGGAATATCTTTTTGCGTGCTGCAATCGAAGCCGCTCTGGGTCAGAGAACTCGGTCGAGAAAATGCATACCCTGGCTGGACAATTGCAAATATTGCCGCGAGCAAGAGAAATATTGATAACTTGTTCAGAGTCTGGTTCTTCATGCCTACACCTGATCCAGGTGAACGCCAGTTCAATGGAAATCAACGCGATGAGACCCCATCCTAGGATACACGCAACCCAAAATGCGAGACCACCCGCGGCAACTCCACAAAAGCCAATGTATCCTAATCATCATTATAGCCCGGGTTTCCAGTTCGCCAATAGAATTTTCCGTGAGTATAATCAAGAAAAGACCTGCCCAATTTTTGTAACCAACTCAAGGAGATTTATGAAAACCACCTTCAATGGCCTCGGCGTTCACATGGGCAACTTATCCGAGTTGTCCTCTGCCATCACGCGCTCCATCAGCGCCGAAAATCCCGATGGCGCAAAAGGAAAGGGCGGTATGTCCGTTGAGAATCTTGAGCACGGAGCCGCTCGCGAATTGGGTCAAGGCTGGAAAGTTCGTCCTTGCCTAAGCCTTGAACCGAATTCTGTGACCACTCTGGCTGATATCACCGGCCCTGGCGCTATACAACATATTTGGATCACCGTCCACCCCACGCAATGGCGTCGGTTGGTGCTGCGCGCCTATTGGGACGGAGAACAAACGCCCTCTATCGAAACTCCCTTGGGTGATTTTTTCTGCAACGGATGGGGCATGCGCTGTAACGTCAGTTCGTTGCCAGTAGCCGTAAATCCCGCTGGTGGATTCAACAGCTACTGGGAAATGCCTTTCCGTGGAAGCGCCCGCATCACGATCGAGAATCTC
Organism: uncultured Anaerolinea sp.; assembly: GCA_964403875.1. Classification (GTDB taxonomy): domain Bacteria; phylum Chloroflexota; class Anaerolineae; order Anaerolineales; family Anaerolineaceae; genus Anaerolinea. The sequence goes on from CAYOHX010000002.1 coordinate 29,995, forward strand.
TCCCCCGAACCTGTACACGGCTTCTTCTTCCAAATCACCTACACCCTCACCGATGTTCCCGAGACTGCTGCCTATTTCCATGCCCAATGGCGGCGCGCAAATCCTCTTCCATACGGACAGGTTCACACCATCTTGGATGGCGTCAAAGGTTTCGGCCATTATGTCGGCACATATATGGCTCTCGGTGTAAATAACGATGGCTGGTGGGGAGAAGGAGAGGTCAAATTCTACATGGATGGAGATAGCGACTATCCAACCATCTGTGGGACCGGTACCGAAGATTATTTCGGCGGCGCCTGGAACTTCGAACATCCCGCCGGGCAGTACGGAGTCTACTCAACGCCTTTCTTGGGTTTGCCTCAAGTCATCAAGCCAGATGGCCTGTACGTCTCCCAACAGCGCTTTGGTATGTACCGCTGGCACATCCAAGATCCGATCCGCTTCCAAAAAGACCTGAAAGTCACGATCCAAGATCTCGGTTGGCGCTCTCGTGGTCGATACTTGCTGCGCCAGGATGACATAGCCACAACCGCCTTCTGGTACCAGGCCGAACCGCATACCCCGTTCCCAACATTTCCTTCAGCCAATGATCTAGAAGTCATCTAATAAACAAAAAAATCTCCCGGAACATTGCCGGGAGATTTGTCTAATTGAAACCGCGGTCAATTAAGCGGACAGCCTAGTTCGTTTCCAGCTTCCAGAGCCGCCTTGTTGCCAGCTTGTACAAAGGATATCACCTGTGCTACCGTGTAAGGATAGTTTACACCAGGATGAGCAGCACTCAACAGCGCAGCAACACCATGTCTGGCTAAAGCATTCTTGCCTCCGCCACCCATATTTACGGCAGACCCAAGGGATACATTCGGATTAAAGTTATCCACCCCAAAGACGGTGTCAAAATCCATGGATGGTGTGTAGCCTGCAATTGCCCAAGAACCCAGGTGATTCTTCCAGTATCCAGGAGTGCATCCCTGTCCAACTTTTGGAGTAGAAGTCAGAGTTGGCGGTAGAGGAGTCGCGGTCGGGGTGGCGGTCGGAGGAGGTGTCGTAGGAGTTGCAGTGGGCGTCGCCTCTTCACACTTGACGTACCACTTTAAACGCAGTTCCTCACCCGTCTTAATGTGCAAGGTGACACCAAATGTGTAGAGCCCTGGAGCCAATTGTGGATAAGGGAAGAGTGTGCTCAATCCTGACGCAGGAATATATCCTTGCTCCAAGGTAGTTGCGGATGATCCGCTTCCCTGGCGGAAGTAGTAGAAAACCGAGACTCCCTCCGGAGCAGTCACGGAAATCAAATGGGAAGGGTCACAGGTGGAATAGGTAGCCTCATTATCTGGACCCGCTCAATTAAACTCCAGATGGCGTGGAAAGTGTTTCCGCGAAAGCTGTAGTTTTTGTTAATCCGAGGGCTAACCCTAAAATGGCAATGATCGACAGGAATGTGCTAATTTTTCGTATCATGTTACCTCCAAAATAAGTGAGCAGGTTTTTGAAATGCGCCCGAAGGTGTTGGTTCCAGCCTGTACCCTCCTTAAATAAATAATACCGATCCAATATCGGGTCGGTATCGCCACTAGCTCCTCAACGATCTCCCCCTCTTCACTGGGGGGAAGCGACCAATTTCGATCGATGGATCAAAGCTTCCCGCAAGCGTCATCCTGTGACGCCAAACTATAGTAACATATTGGGTAGTATAACCCCAATATACCCGAAGGATCTGTAATGAAACAGTAATTATCCCTTAATGATTCTGAACCACCCGGTTTCGCCCCGTTTGCTTGGCAGAATAGAGCGCCTGGTCTGCTCGATCTAATAAGGATTCCACAGACTCAGAGACCTTGAGTTCAGCCAATCCCAAACTAACGGTCAAAGATAAATCGTGTCCCTTGATCGGGATCACCATCGACTCAATCCGAGTTCGCAGACGCTCCGCCACCTGCTGAGCTTGATCCATATCACTTTCTGTAAGCAAAATCGCAAACTCCTCACCCCCATAACGTCCCAAAATATCCAACTCACGGACTTCCCTGCGACAACAAAGAGCCACCTCTCGCAGCACCTCGTCTCCAGCCGCATGACCAAAGGTGTCATTCACGCGCTTAAAGAAATCCACATCCAGCATGATTGCCGCCACAGGCCGCCGATAACGCTGCGCGCGTTCCACTTCTTTTTCTGCCTGCTCAAAGAAATACCTGCGGTTATACAACCCGGTCAACCCATCGGTAATCGAAAGCCAGCGGATCTCTTCCAGAGCCTTACGCAGTTCACGAATCAATTCTGTCGTGTAACGCAGCCTGCTGCTCAACGCGCTTGACAGATTTTCGGCGAAATCTGGGAACTCATTCATCAACCGCTCAAAACACTCCTTTCCTAACCCTAGCACAACGGATCCCCTTTCGGCTCGTGCGCTCGTGGATCGGGGTTGGTTCTCCAAAATGGCCATTTCGCCAAACATTTCACCCGGCGTAAAGTAACGCAAAGCCGGACCCGCCTGTGCTTGACTGGCGGCGGGTATGTAGATGGCGATTTGCCCAGAATGCACCAAGTAAACTTCTTCCCCATCATCCCCCAGATCAAAGAGCACTTCTCCGGCTGCCAATTCTCGCGGTTTGATGCAGCCCGCAGCTATAGTCAAAGCTTCTTCAGGCAGCGTCTTAAAAACCGCGTTTGTTCTCAGCGTTTCAATTACATTCACCGTTGCTTTCCTCAATGCTTTTTCTGGTAGGTACTCAATAGAAGCGCGCTGTGTGCCGGCAAAATCCCCACGTGAATAGTTCCTTGTTGAACCTCCCACTCACGCTGGCTCTGCACATCCCATAATTGTATCCCATTCGCCAGAGTATCACCGACCTGGACAGACATTTCTTTCTCATGGTCGTCAAAATTAAACACAGCCAGATACCCCGCCGGATTCCATGCTGCCACTGGAAATTCACCTTCCATAAAACCAATGGTCTCTGCCGGATACTGGTCACACTCCCGTGAAATTGCACGGATTTGGCGCATCTGCTCCCAGGTTTCTTCTGGAAGCTGCTTCAATCGATCGGAAAAGAAGAGTAAACCACCAGTAACCGCCGCCGCCACAGCCAACGTGTATCGCTCGTCAGCGCTCAATTTGGTTTCGTTCTCACGCAACATGAGGCAGTCCGGATCATTGAACCACCAGCGACGATGAAACGCACTCCGACCCAGAATGCTGCGTATGGCCGTTCTTGTGCATAGAGCGTGCGGATCGCGTGTCCAGCGTGTCCGCAAGGGATCCTCCCAATAGGGAGCTACATCTGGCCCGATTCGCATCCCATCCACCCATCTTTGGGCAGGCCCAAACGGCGATCCGCATCCCAACAAGAATACTTCTTCGCCAGCCGTTTCACGTATGATTTGATAGCCCAGGCTCAGTCGCTGAGCTGCGGTCAGTCTGGAGTCAAAGGCCTGCCCAGGCAAGGATGCGCCATACACAAAATCGAGCTTGAGATAGTTAAATCCCCACTCATTCACAATGACCCGAATGACCTCCCGCAGATAATTTTGGAAACCTGGATGCGTGGTATCCAGACCGTAGAAGCGACCTTCCAATCCCCAGTTGGGATTCCATCCAGCCAGTTGCGGCTTGCCTTTTCTATCCCTCAGCACCCAGTCGGGATGCTCTCGGAACAATTTGGAATTCCCGCGTGCCACAAAGGGGGCCAGCCATAACCCTGCTCGCAAGCCACACCTCCGAACTTGATCTGCCAGGCCAGCCAAGCCTTGTGGGAACTTCTCATTGATTGACAGCCAATCGCCAACTGCTGCTTGGTAGCCATCATCGATGACGAACACCTGCCAGTCCAGATTTCGGTGGGTAACCTCTGTCAGGTTTTCTTGAATATTCTCAGCGTTAATTTTTGTGTAGTAGTAATACCACGAACACCACCCGGCAGGAGAGCGGTCGTACAGGGCTCGTGGAGTTGCGCTGGCTTCCAAATATCCGGACAACAATTTTCCGGGCTTCGAGCCTGCCCAGCCCCAAACCTCATCCAGTGCCACTGATTCACCAGGGTTCACCACACGCCCACCGAAATCAAAAACCAATTCCAGTGCGGCCGTTTTCCTGTGGCGATTCGGCAGCCATGCATTGATATACACAAACTGCTCTCGCTGCGCTCCTTGTCCAAGCAGTATGAAACATTGCTCATCCAAGTTGCCCAGAATAGCAAAAATCTCCCCTGTAAATGCGCCGGTTTCGCCTTTGGGTGGATTGCGCGGATTGCTCTGCAGGATATTCATGGGCTGCAGCCAAGAAACCCGCTCTGTCTCCTCTGCCTGAAAAGCTCTTGACTCAGACCAAGACTGATAACCATTCTTATAAAACGACCAACGGGCCTTCTCTTGTCCCAGTTGGCAAGTGCCAGCTTTCAATACGACTTGTTCCAGCCGAACGGCTTGTTCGCCTCGCCAGGTTAATTCCCACGACATACGTAAGCGATCGCCACCCACCGCCGCCCATTCGAGATGCCAGCATCCAGACTCCGTCTTCTGCTGTTGGTCCGATTCCCATATCAATCTTTTGACCGCGCCTTCCGCCCGCACAGAGCCCTGCCAGGCTCCCAGGCGAATGGGCAGCGGCTCATGGCTTATCTCATAGGAATTATTAATGCGCCACATGGCATATCCTTTCGATTTTTTCCGCGCGCAGTAGCATTTCTCCGCGCCCGGCTTCCATTTCGACCACGCCCGTTACCAGCAAGGGATCATTCCCGTGGATCCAGGCCCTCACTCTCCGATATACATCAGGAAACAGCACCGTATCTAGCGTTCCTTCCAAATCTTCTAAGGTTAGGAACAACATTCCTTCACCTTTGGCGGTTCGGCTGCGGTGAGCAGTCTGCCGCACTCCTGCAACGGTCACCTTTTGTCCACTTCTACCCGCAGCTTCCACCGTGCTCAACGCCCCAGCCTTGGCAATCTCGCCCGCGCACAATTCCAATGGATGCGCTGCCAGGCTGATGCCTAATACAGATTGCTGGGCCTCTGACTGCTGTTCCAGGCTCCATGCTTCAGCCGGATCGTTACTCCAGTCAAATAGACTCATTTGCCCGCTCCGCCAACCGCCTCCACGAACTCGCGTCAAAATGGTGGTTAATTCTCCGAATTCCCCCAACGCCCCTGCCAAAGCCAGGTTTTCGGCTTCTCCCTTACGCGGATCCACGCGGGCCAGAAAATCTTCTAAAGAGTGAAACGGCCTGCCCCGCAGAATTCGTTCCTGAGTCCTTCCTGTCAGATCACGCACCTGATCCATCCCTACATACAACACCGGCTCACCCTCCGGATAGGCCACGCTGAACTGGCGCTGAGCATGGTTTACGTCTGGCGGTTGGATTTTCAGCCCCATACGCCGAGCTTCATTAAGGTAAACTCGCTGGCTGTAATACCCGCCCCAATTCGCCAGCACCGCCGCCATGAACTCGGCCGGAAAATAGGTCTTGCACCAGGCCGATCGCCATGCGACCTGGGCGTATGAAGCGGCGTGAGCTTTCGGGAATCCATACCCGGCGAAAGCCGCCATCAGTTCCCAGATCCGTTCGCCAATCTCAGGGCCAACTTTGCGCCGCTCCTCCGCTCCACGGATGAATTTTTCTTTCAGCACTTGCATCTGCTTCCCAGGGTCAAAGTGACTCATCGCCCTGCGCAGCATATCGCCCTCTGCCAGGCTCATTCCCCCCAAATCAGCCGCAATCCGCAGCACCTGCTCCTGGTATAGAATGACCCCATAGGTTTCGGCTAATAACTGGCTTAAAGCCGAATGCAACTGCACCGCCGTCTCCTCACCCCGAAACCGCCGCACAAACGCATCCTTCAAACCGCCCTGCAGCGGCCCTGGGCGGTACAGGGCCAATGCCACCATGATATCCGCCGGGGTCCGGGCATGGATTTCTCGCAGCACCGAACGCATCCCGGGGCTCTCGATCTGGAAACAACCCAGCGTGGCGCCTGTCTCGACCCGGTCTGCCGTGGGCTGATCGTCCAACGGGACGGCGTCCAACACATCCAACGAACCGGAAAATTCCGTCCTGCGCCACGAATAGATTTCTGCCGCCACATCGCCCAAGACCGTCAACCCGCGGATCCCCAATAAGTCGATCTTGACCAATCCAAGGGCCTCAACCGACTCGAGGTCTATTTGTGTTATCGTTACTCCTTTAGCGCCCGAGCGCATCACCCCGGTCAAATCGGTCAGTTTTCCAGGCGCAACGATCAGCCCCCCCGGATGAACAGAAAGGTGACGAGGAATTCCCAGCAAAGCCTCTGCTTCAGCGTAGATTCCGCTATATTGTGGATAGGCCTTGCGTAGATCAGTGAATGGCGATTTTGACGACTCACCCTCTTCATCTGCTTCTCGTCGAGCCCAAAAAGCATAGGGCAACGTGTTGGTTAACTCCCGAGCCTGATCGGGAGACAGTCCGTGGGCCTTGGCCACATCCGCAAGGGCCGAGCGAGGTCGGAAGCGGTTGATCGTAGCCACCATCGCCACCCGATCAACCCCATATAAATCAAATATATGTTGGATGACCTTGTCACGGCCTCGGGAGCATAAGTCCGTGTCAATATCGGGTGGCGTTACTCGAGCAGGATTGAGAAATCGCTCAAAATACAAGTCGAGCGCTAATGGATCGGGCGAAGTAATTCCTAAACAATGCGCTACCAGTGAGCCAGCTGCCGACCCGCGCGATGAAGTCGGCACATTTATCTCACGCGCGTACCGCAAGACCTCCTCAACAATAAGAAATACCGGCTCGAAGCCTCGCTCGGCGATTACCCCCAATTCGTGGTCCAACCGGTTCTGGATTACCGGCGTAATATCCCCGTACAGTTTTCGGGCGCCATTTTCTGCTTTTAATCGCAACATCTCGGAGGCAGTCCATCCATCGGGAAGCGGGAGTTGTGGTAAATTGGGTACGCCGATAGGTAACTCGAATTCGCAGCGGTCGGCTATTTCCAAAGTGGCTGCCAATGCTTCAGGAAACTCCTCATAGCGTACAGCCATTTCTTCCCCGCTCAAGAAGAAAGAGCCGGCTGGCGCCGTAGCTCCTGGGGGCAGCTTGCTCAGTGGCTTAACCTCTCGAATGGCAGACACGGTCCGCTGCAGCGCTGCCTGGGCGTCTTCCATCACAAAAACCGGATGAGCCGCTACGACCGGAAGGCGCAAAGATTGCGCTAACCGCTTCTGTTGGTGGAGCCGCCACGGGCTCTTTCCGTCTGGGTCCGACAAACCGACATAGAGTCGACCCGCAAATATTTCTGCCAATCGTTTCAGCCGCTCTCCGCTCGGATCGTGCTGGTCGCCACTCATCGCGATCATCCCGCCAGAGAACTCCATAATTGTTTCTAGCCGCCCTGCGCGTTCAGGCTCCAGATGAATCATACTGCTCAGGCGACACAGGTTGGCCCAACCCTGCGAATCCATTGCCAGCAGTGAAATTCGGTCTGCGGCTTCAGGCCACCGCAGGTCCACTTCCAGGCCAAGCAAAGGACGAATCCCCGCTTTCCGGCAAGCCTGACTGAAGGCCACCGTTCCACTCATCAAATTGTGGTCGGTCAATGCCAGCGCTGGGAACTCTTCTTTCACACCCCGCAACACGAGTGCTTCCGGAGAGGGCAAAGCCTCTAGCAGCGAGAAATGAGAATGAAGGTTTAGAGGGCAAATAGAATTCAATTCCGGAGCCTTTTATTCTACGGGAAGTCGCACGTTAACAAACGTTGAGGTGGTCGGTTGAACTGAGTTCGATTAGGAAGCCGCCGCTGCCGCAGCGGAGTCACGGTGCAGCATCAGGATCAGGTACCAGCCAAACAAGACCAGGATAGGCAGTTCTGGCAATCGAGCTGCCGCTGGCAGGATTTCCACCTCTGCCGATTGCCTGAAGAAGCCGCCAATATGAAAACGCACCAACGGTTGTTCAGCCTCCGTTTGCCACTCCATTTTTGTCATCCAAAAATTGGTGGTCGCTTTATAGCGCAAGCCCCCCGCAAACTCCAACGTGCCTCCCTGTCTCCATGTGTTGTTCGTGAAAACAGCCAGGTCTTCCTCTGAGTCATTGGCGCGAATACTGGCCTTATTCTGCCAAAAACCAATCCGCTTGAAGGTCCAACTGCCTTCGCCGCTCGTTGCGAAAGCCAACGTACCCCATGAACTGCGGAAGATCAAGTCCGCTACCTGCGTGTCGCCGGTAAGCAATTCATATTCCATCTTCAAACCGGGTTGCACCCATTTCAATGGATGACTGGTTAGCTGGGAAATTCTTAACATGATGGCACTCCTCTCTTGTTTTCTTATCCTATTATAGTCGGCAGTCGCGATACCACACTGATTCCGATTGAACCACCATCTCTTTTCGAGGATGCAGTTATAATTATTTTGCCCCACACTTTACACGAGGAAAACCATGTCCGCACTCATCGGAAAAGAACGCATCGCCAACATCCTTAAACGCAAACCCGTCGATCGGATTGGGTTGTTCGAACACTTTTGGAATGATACCTATTCCGTTTGGCGCGAAAATGGTTGGGTGGGCGAAAATGAAAGCTTTGAAGATCATTTTAATTACGACATGCAAATTCTTTGGGCATTCAATACGGTAGCTGACCTGGATTTCGTACCGACCACCGTTGAAGAGACCGATGAAACCATCCTGCAGCGCGATGGGAACGGAGCTTTGTTGCGCCGCCACAAACTCCACGATGCCACGCCAGAACACGTAGATTTCTTGGTTAAAAACCGCTCGTCCTGGGAAGAATTCGCGAAATTCAAACTCACTCCCGATCGCCGCCGGATTAACTTTGCCGCGTATCGCGAGGCGCGGAACCACGCTGCCGAAAAAGAGCGCTTCTTCTGCTGGTCAGGTGTCAATGTCTTTGAGATGATGCACCCCTTATGTGGGCACGAGCATATGCTCATGGGCATGGCCGATGACCCCACCTGGGTTAAGGATATGGTCGATACCTACGCCCAACTAACCATCGACTTGTTCGAGATTTTATTTAGCGAAGAAGGGTACCCTGACGGGATATGGTTCTATGAGGATATGGGGTACAAACAACATCCCTTCATGTCACCGCGCATGTACCGTGAGATCATTCAGCCTGGACACCAAAAGACGATCCAGTGGGCCAAAAGCAAAGGCCTACCTGTCATCATGCACTCATGCGGCTACGTTGAACCCCTGGTCCCCGGCATGCTCGAGGCTGGGATCGACTGCCTGCAAGTTATCGAAGTCAAAGCCGGCATGGATCTTCTGCGGCTCTACGGAAGATTTGGCGATCAGCTATCTTTCATGGGCGGCATCGATGTACGGGTGTTGTATAACAATAACCGTGCCGAAATTGACGCTGAATTGGAATCAAAAATCCCAATGGTCAAAGGCAAGTTCGGTTACGTTTTACACAGTGACCACTCGATTCCCAGCAACGTTACCCACGACACCTACCAATACTTCATTGAGAAAGGCCTTGAACTAGGCTCTTACACATAACCTATCCCCACCGGAGGAAATAATGACAGACCTTCTCATTATGGGAAAACGGATCGATCTGGAAGCATCTCCGATTCTCTACGAAAAACCTTTCTCACTCATCAACTTCACAGACGATTGGGAAGTGCGCAATTCCCAATGGCACTACCGCGATGGAGCCTATTGGGGACGGAATGCCCAACCCGCTCCAGGCGTGCTCCTCTCCCGAAAGAAGTTCCCTGGAAACGTTCTTTTGGACTTCTCTGCCCAAACCGTTCTACCTTCTACCCACGATATCAATGTCATGTGGAACATGAGTTGGAACGATGCCGAAAAGATGCGTGGCCCAGCCTACGTCGCCGGATTACAGGGTTGGTGGGATGGCCGTGTGGGCATTGAGAAATCTCCCGAATACAAGCTCAACGCCTTAGCTCCCTCGCCCTGGTTCCAACCGGGCCAGGAGTACCATATCCAGGCCGGAAGCGTGGACGGGCACTGTTTCCTTTTTGTCGATGGAATCCTATGCCTGGAATTGATGGACCCGGATCCAATTGATTCATCTGTTCATGCCCATGTGGGATTTGAGTGCTACCAGAGCATGATCAAGGTCAGCAAGCTGGTCATCCGGCAAATCGTTTGGGAGCCACGGGAACAGAAATACCCAATGGAGTTTGAATGAGTTTCACACATCCTCCTTTCCAATTTTCAACCCATCCACTGGAGACCGAACAGGACTGGTGGCGGGTACGCAACCTTTTGATCGAATCCTTTTCCATATCAGGCCCTGGCTTCAACTGGGAGTTACGCCGATGGGAAGGGACCCGTTTTCACCGAGAAGTGACCTGGGACCCGTCCGTTTTCAACAACTATCAGATCTGGGAAACATCCTCGGGGAGATTGGCTGGCGTAGCACTACCCGAAGGGGATGAGATCAACCTGCTGATCCACCCAGATTTTCGGGAACAAATCGAAGAGCCAATGCTCACCTTCAGTGAAGAGCGCTTTGCAAAAGAGAATGAGCAAGGTCAGAAGCAAGTTCAAATCAACATCTACGAATGGGATGCCGTTCGCCGCCGGTTGGCTGAAAAACACGGCTTTGAGAAAATGCCCTACGGCTGGATCACCCGGTGGATGCGTCTGGGACATCAGGTTTTGCCCAAACCCCAGATTGCTCCTGGTTATACCCTTCGAGTCACCCACCCGCCTTCTTCACCGGATGAGCATTGGGCCGATTGCCAGCGCATGGCCGATGTTTTGAACGCCGGGTTTAATCGGCCAGGGTTTCACCAGGCTCAGGAATATCATAACTTTATGACCCAATTGCCCATGTTCGTGAACGAACTGAACCTGGTCATGGTCGCTCCCGACGGCAGCTTCGCCTCTCATGCTGCCCTCAACTACGACTCCGCCAACCGCTTTGCGATCTTTGAGCCTGTTTGTACCCACCCCGATCATCGCCAACGCGGGCTGGCCAAAGCACTAATGCTGGAGGGTTTGTGTCGCGTACGCGAGTTCGGAGCGCGGATCATTGAGGTCTCTACTGGCGACGCCGACGCAGCTAACGCCTTATATGACTCAATTGGTTTCACCGAGTACTACAAAGCCTACACCTGGAAGAAAACCCGGTGATCAACGTAAAAGAAATGGCAAATGCGTTTGATGAACCAAAGGCACGCCCCAAGGAATCACAAAGAGCGTGATCGAATTGGCCGGATAGGTGGCACGAAAACCGCTTGGACCAACCACCTGAGCCGGTTGAAGGCTGATTGCATTTAGATTTGCGCCGCTATACCGAAACACGTGCGCGGTAGTTGCCGGCGTGAATCCCGACAAGTTCAAAGTGCTGGTCAGGTTTTCACTGGTTTTGTTGATCACAAGGATCGTCACAGAAAGATCGTTACGTTGGGCAGCATAGATGGCCAACCTGTCCTGGTCGGCGCTCGTCGCCAGGACGCTGGTTTCTCCAAACTTTCGCCCTTGCCCATCGTAGTTGCGGTACATACGGAAAGCGAATGCGCCTGGATCGTTCAAGGCTGGCGGAGCCCATAGGGTCGCCAGATCGACGCCCTCCCGTCCAAAGATACCCAATACATCTGCTTGCGCCAGAGCCCCATTCATCGTGTCCAGCGCGCCCCAGTTGTATTCGGTGATGGCCAGCTTCGTGCCAGGATAATACCCATTCACCCAGGCTTTCATCCGCCCGATCAAGTTGACAGCGACCCCGCCCGGCTCCGTATCTGAGATCCAACTTTCATCAATATAGGTTGGATCCCACAACGAACGAGTGGATCGCAACCGCAGCGCCTGGGTTGCTGGGCTTCCCGGTCCATCCGACAGAGCAACGCCTGAAGCCTGTGGATAATAATGTAAATCGAAATAATCCAGGAGGCGCATACCATTTATCGTTTGATATGCCTGCATTTGCTGTAAGTACCACGGCGCAAAATGCAGGTTGCCGTGAGAGACATAATCACTACCCGGCCCACAGCCGTCCGCCGCGGAGTAAAGGTATGCGCACCAACCCCATAACACCGGGCCGAGAGTCTGCGCTGTTGGATCGGCTTGCTTGACCGCCGCCGCGTATTGATACGTTCGCGTTCGGATCTCGTCATACGTCACCCCCGCCGGATGAACATCACGGTGCGTAGAATTCCACAACATCGGCTCATTATCCAGATTGTAGAATTGCACCCCACCCTGGGCTGCTGTGCCATAATTTTCCACCAGGTGAGACACCCAATCTTGGACGAATTGCGGAGTAATGGCAATACTGGTATCCAGCGGATCATTTCCGGTGATGGCGTTTCCCGCAATATTCACCCCATTTCCACAATCTGTATCCCACAGATCAACACTCATTTGCTCGCCATACTTACTGACCTTGAATCCACAATCATACGGGTGACCGGTCGGCCTACTCCTTGCCACCCAGTCAATCAATGGTACCGTCAGGATGCTCTCCGTCCCTGTTCGCATGTCCTGCTCCACAAACCGGTCAGCCGCTGAGCCATCCGGCAAGTTCTGTGGAGATGGGTTCGTTTCTGGGATGTTCTCGAAATACCAATCGCTGCCCGTGTTGTAAGTATCGATTTTCCAGTTGTAACGAGTAGTGGAGTTGCCTCCTCGACGCCGAACAGGCAAATCCAACTCTGCTGCCAGGGCTTCGTCCACAAAATTCATGCCATATATATACGGGCTGATCGGCCTTCGCCCTTGTCCAACATTTACTGATAGCGCCGGCCCAACGCCTGGAGTGGGCGTCATTACAGGTGTCGCCGAACCATCTCGTGCCACCAATTCGATCTGATCATGATAAAAAACTGGCTGCCTTGAACCTTCCGTTTCCTGCCAGTAGATCGCCTCCAAGATTACCGGACTGCCCAATACGCTGAACGGAACCTCCACCAAAGTCCATTGATTGGCCAGTACTTGAAGCGGATAGGTAGGCTCCACCTCATTTACGACTACACGAATTTCTTGTCCCCCACTGCTCCCCCCGTGAATATAAAATCTCAGCCGGTCATAATCAGCCAGGTTTATCGATCCATTTGTGTGAAGGAAAAGCGCCCCCCAAGGGTCTGTGATCTGGACAGAAATCGCCCGCGCGCCACTATACACCTGGGTTGTGGCATCCTGGTCTGTCACAGCGCCCCAAGACCAATCCTCCCAACCCCCAGACAGATCATCCGTGTATATACTCTGGTTAGATGCTGCTTGAGAATGGGACATCACCCCGAGAGTGAGTCCCAGAAGAATCACTAGCGAAACACTGCTTCTGATCTTTGGCGCCATACGAAATCCTATCCTTCAATTGTATACACTTATCCTCTACTTGCTGTCCCAAGATTCCCACCTTGACATCTTCAAGCTTCAGGAATATATTTAAGCGCTTTTAACTAATAAGCGGATTTAATTATGTCAATACCTGACCAGTTCATTACGATCTATAAAGAATGGGCTCAACTCTTCGCCCATCGCTCCATGGACGACATGAAACGCTTCATGGATGATGCTGGGCTTTCGGCGACCCAAACCAACACACTGATGCGTATCTATCACCGAGGAACGTGCGGCGTTTCTGATATAGGCGACCATGCCGGTATCACCAGCGCAGCCGCCAGTCAAATGATTGAACGCCTGGTGCAGCAAGGGTACATCGATCGCAGCGAAGCCCCCGAAGACCGTCGCGCCAAACGCATTTATCTCACCGAAAAAGGCGAGACTCTCGTTAAAAAGGCCATCGAAGCGCGCCACGCCTGGCTTGAGCGTGTCATCAACACGCTCTCATCGGAAGAAAAAGATGTAGTTGCCGCTGCGTTACGTGTTTTGACGGATGCCGCAAGAAAACTTGAAGCTGAAGACCAGTAACCGGCCCGCAAAGTCCAATCTATCTGGTCTGGAGGAAACAATTTGAACCGAGGATTTTCACCATCGAACCGCCGCGGCGGTCCTTCAAATGGCCCATCTTCCCGCGGGGTGATCGGCCGCGCCACCAAGTATCTCTGGCGTTATCGTGGGCAGGCCGCCCTGCCGTATGTTTTCATGGTCATTGCGACGCTTTCCATGTTGGCAGTGCCCCGAGTGATCCGCATGATTATCGATGCGGTCACCAACGGTATTATCGCCAAGACACTTCTAGATCGCCTGCCGGCAATCCCTGCCCAATTTGTATCTCAGGCCTTGCGCTCCATCCTTGAGTTCCTCAAGCTAGATCCCAGCCTGACTCTGGAACAGTTAACCGATCACCTCAACCTTCAGGTCGCTTCTGCGCCAGGTGATTTACTTCGTGCCGGCTTCATCATCGTAGGATTTGCAGTCTTGCGGGCTGTGTTCGCCTTCTTACAATCCTACTGGGCAGAGCGAAACTCGCAAAGCATTGCATTTGATATCCGCAACGATCTGTTCGCAAAAATTCAAACGCTTTCGTTCTCCTACCATGATAAGAATCAAACCGGCCAATTGATGATTCGCGCCACGGATGATGTTGAGAAAGTGCGCATGTTTATCGGACAAGGCTTGTTGCAATTGTTGAGCGCGATTCTGCTCCTCTCTGCGACGCTCATCATCTTGTTCACAACCAATATCAAACTGGCCACCAGCATCTTGTGGATCATGCCGGCAGCCCTTATCCTGGTGATGATCTTCGGCGCAATTTCTCGTCCTATGTTCGCTAAAGTGCAGCAGAAGATCTCGACCCTCAACACCGTGCTTCAGGAAAACCTCGCCGGCATCAAGGTAGTCAAAGCCTTCACCCGCGAACGAAGCGAGCAGAAAAAATTCAATTTTGCTGCCGATGATTTGATGGGCCAACAGCTAAAGATCAGTTTGCTGTTCACCATCCTCTTCCCGGTCACCTTTACCATTGCCAACCTCGGCCAGGCAACCATTCTCTATGCAGGCGGCCAGCAAATCATTCGTGGCACGCTCACACTGGGTGAATGGCAGGAATTCAGCATGTACCTGATGTACCTGTTCTTCCCCATCGCCCAGTTCGGCTTCATCATCAGCCAGCTCGGGCAGGCATCCGCGTCTGCGGCGCGCATCTTTGAAATCCTGGATGCGCCCAATGATGTGATCGATCGCCCCAATGCTATCGATCTTCCTGCGGTTAAGGGAGATATCCGTTTCGAGAACGTCACCTTCCGCTACGTCGGAGAAGGCGCTCCGGTGCTCAAGAATGTCAGCTTTGGCGCCAAACCTGGTCAGACGATTGCCTTACTGGGAGCCACCGGTTCGGGGAAAACCAGTATCATCAATCTGCTGCCCCGTTTTTACGATCCCACCGACGGGCGAATCACTATCGACGGGCATGATATCCGCGACATCAAGATCGAATCGCTCCGTTCTCATTTCGGCATCGTGCTTCAGGAAACAACGTTGTTTGCCGGTTCTATCCGCGACAACATTGCCTTTGGAAAGCCCGATGCTACCTTGGATGATGTCATTGCTGCAGCCAAAGCTGCGGCTGCCCACGACTTCATTATGTCCTTCCCGCAAGGGTACGACACTCCGGTGGGAGAACGGGGAACCACCCTGAGTGGTGGGCAAAAACAGCGCGTCGCCATTGCCCGCGCGCTGCTCCTCAATCCCAGCATCCTCGTTTTGGATGATTCTACCTCCAGCGTAGATTTAACTACCGAGGCTCAAATTCAAACCGCCCTCGACCAACTCATGGAAGGGCGAACTTCTTTCGTGATTGCACAACGCATCACCACAGTGTTGAATGCGGATCAAATCATCGTTCTCGAAAAGGGTGAAATTGTCGCTCAGGGCAAGCATGAAGAACTGCTCGAGGAAAACG
Organism: uncultured Anaerolinea sp.; assembly: GCA_964403875.1. Lineage (GTDB taxonomy): Bacteria > Chloroflexota > Anaerolineae > Anaerolineales > Anaerolineaceae > Anaerolinea. The sequence goes on from CAYOHX010000002.1 coordinate 45,781, forward strand.
AAATTTACGCCGAAATCTACAGTTCTCAGCTAATTGGAGACGAGAAAAACGAAATCCGGGAAATCTAAACCGGTTCGGACACTCGTTTCTTGGTTAAAGGAGCTTCAAATGATGCATGGTGGACCCCGACACATGATGGGGCAAGAGAATGTAAAATTACAAAATCCTGGCAAGACTCTGCGCCGCCTGGGGAGTTACTTTGCTCCCTGGTGGCCTGTTCTACTGCTTGCCGTGGTTTTCGTTGTCGTATCAACCTGGTCACAGGTCACAACCCCAGAGTTGAATGGCCAATTAGTCGACTGCTATCTCACACAGGTCGGCGCGGCTGCGACAGGATCCGATTTTCTGAGTGGAACGGTAGGCAGTTCCGAATCTAACTGCTGGCTTTCGGCGGAAAAAGAGCCGCAAGGCATCACCCAAACCTTCCTCAAAAATCTCTTCTTGAGCGGTGATTTCAAGGCGCCCTCCCCCAGCCTCACTACGGATGAGCGTATTGCTGGCCTTGGGCGGCTGGTGATTTTTATTGTGATCCTGTATATCGCTGGAGGAATGTTGAACGGCCTCACTTTTTACGCCATGGCCTGGGCAGGTCAGCACGTCCTGCGCACATTGCGTGTAAAAGTGTTCGAACAACTTCACCGGCTGCATATTGGCTATTATGCAGAACATGAGGCCGGCGATCTGATGAGCCGCATCACCAATGACACCGAAGCCATCGCGCAGGCGGTTAGCTTCGCCCTGGTGAATGTAGCCAGCGGCATCCTACTCCTGATCTGGGTGGCTTATAACATGCTTGCCAAAAGCATTGCTTTCGGCCTGCTAAGCATGGCAGTGACACCCATTATGATCATCGTCACAATCTACTTCTCTGGCCAGGCCCGCAAAGCTTTCCGCAAGTCTCGGAAAGAGATGGGCAACGTCAATGCCGAGCTGCAGGAAAACATCGCCGCAGTGCGTGAGGTGCAGGCATTCAACCGGGCCGACGAAAACATAGAGAACTTCCGCGTGGTCAATGCCGCCAACCGCGACGCCAATATCCGCGCCGTTTCCTTCACTGCGGCCCTCGGCCCCATTCTGGAAGCGCTGGGCTACCTTGCCCTGGCCATCGTGACCGTGGTAGGTGGCACCCTGGTGCTTTCGGGCTCTTCTCTGTTTGGAGCAACCGTGTCGCTCGGCCTGGTCATCACCTTCATGAGCTACGTCCAGCGCTTCAACCAACCCATTCAGCAAATCGCTTCTTTGTGGACGAATATCCAAAATGCCGTTGCCGGAGCCGAACGTATCTTCGGTTTATTAGACGTGCAGCCAGAAGTAAAAGACTCCGCGAATGCCATGACCTTGAGCAAAATTGAAGGTCATGTCGAATTTCATGATGTGTGCGCCGCTTACAAAGTTGACGAACCGGTCCTTGAGCACGTCAGCTTTGAAGCCAAGCCAGGGCAAACGATCGCCATTGTCGGCCCCACTGGCGCAGGAAAAACTACCATCATCAACTTGATTCCGCGCTTCTATGACGTTTGTGATGGCAAGATTCTGATCGACGGCAAGGATGTTCGGGACGTCACCACCGAAAGCTTGCGCAACCAGATTGGGATCGTCTTGCAAGATACGTTCTTATTCAGCACCAGCGTCAAAGAGAACATCCGCTTCGGTCGCCCCAATGCCACGGACGAAGAGGTCTATGCGGCTGCGCGATTGGCGCATGCCGATACATTTATTGACCGCCTACCGGACAAGTACGACACCGTCCTGGGTGAACGAGGTAGCGGCCTTTCACAAGGCCAACGCCAGCTTCTCTCCATTGCCCGCGCTGCCCTGGCTGATCCACGCATTCTGATTTTGGACGAGGCCACATCTAGCGTCGATACCCGCACAGAGCGTTTGATTCAAAAAGCGCTGGAACGTCTGCTTCAAGGTCGCACCAGTTTTGTGATTGCGCATCGCTTGAGCACCATCCGCAATGCCGATCTGCTGTTAGTCATCGACAAAGGCCAGATCATCGAAAGCGGAAAACATGAGGAACTGCTCGAGAAAAAAGGATTCTACTACAACCTGTATATGAGCCAGTTCCGCCGCGAGCCAACAGAAACCAGCCAACCATCCAATGATGGGCACTCACCAATCACCCAACTTCCAGCAACCAGCTAGACCTGCCAGAAACCTATCCTTTTGACCAGCCCAGCACTCCCCTCGCGATGAGGGGAGTGCTCTTATTTCTGCTGTATGATCGAACTGTCTTCAAGAATAAACATGCAACTGCTGCGGACAATTGAAATCCGCGCTAGAAAAATCGGAGGTTCCCATGTTTGCCTGTGTCGCCTATCTTCTTTTCAGCCTGCCTGTCGCCATCCTCAGCTTTCTCATTGAGAATTTCTTTTCTAAAGAGGAACTCCTCAAAATGGGCGTCTGTCTTGAGGATCTTCGCTCTCTGAGCGCATCGAACCCGGTTAACAATCCCATTTACTCTGCTCAAAATAAATCCCTGGAGGCCTAAATGAAACCATTCTTGATCATTGTGCTTACCCTCGTTGTCCTAATTGGGTTGACCGTGCTGCTGGTTGTCCTGCTTACCCCCTGGATGGACCGTTGGGGCGCAACGGATGCCGAGTTGGCTGCTCAACTTCCCGGCGACGGCCTGGTGCCCGCGCCCGCCGCCACGTATGTCCACGCCATCACTATTCAGGCTCCTGCTGAAGAAATCTACCCCTGGTTGGTTCAACTTGGCGCTGAAAAAGGTGGGTTCTACAGCTATGAATTACTGGAAAACATGGTGGGCTGCGACATTCATAATGCGGACCGCATCCATGAAGAATGGCAAAACATCCAGGTGGGCGACCAGGTAAAAATGACTGCTGGAGAAGCAGGGCCGCCGCCTTATCAAATTGCCGAGATCTATCCTGGGCAAGCACTCATTCTGGGTCACCAAGAAGAAGATGGCCGTTGGGCAGACAGTTGGGCGTTTGTGTTGGTTCCGCAAGAAGATGGTTCCACCCGCCTGGTCATCCGCACACGCACCATGATGGTCGGCGGAATCTGGAATGTTGTTCATCCCATATCGTTCTTCATGGAACGCGGATTACTACGAGGTGTCAAAGCTCGCGCCGAGGCCTTCTGAACCACCCAATTCTGACCCCAAAATTATTACAAAACCCTCCAGAAAGCCTGGAGGGTTTTGTAATAATTTTGGTACACCTCCCTTGCCAGCCAGTGGATTTGTACTATAATATTAGTACATAGGTCGAGCCGTACATAAACTAATGACACAACAACTAAGCACTCCGGAAGCCCCAACTTCATCCCCGCCCGTAGAAACAATCGTCGGAAACCGACTCCGCGAGCTGCGAACCCAACACGGGTATTCGCTGCGGGCGCTTGCGGTTCGAAGCGGGTTGAATATAAACACCCTTAGCTTAATAGAAAACGGAAAATCTTCTGCCTCGATCAGTACGCTCCAAACCCTGGCCGAAGCGCTGGATGTCCCCATAACTACTTTTTTCAAGACCGAACCCACCGAGCACACCATCGTCTTCACCCCCGCCGGAAACCGCCCAAAAGCCACCGTCGGTAGCGCCCAAATGTATCATCTGGGACTCAATCTAGCTGGCAATGCCATCCAACCTTTCGCGGTCACCCTGGAGCCAGGCATGGGCAGTGGTGATCGAATGACGGTTCACACCGGGCATGAGTTCATCTATTGCCTAAGCGGGAGCATTTGCTTCCGAATTCAAAACCAGGAATTCACCCTCACCCCTGGAGACAGCCTGGTTTTCCAGGCCCATCTGCCCCATTGTTGGGAAAACCGGGGAACGGATCCGGTCCAATTCTTACTAATTCTGTATCCTGCCGATTTGCGAGAAGCACCCATTGGCAGACATCTATCGATCGGAAATTCTATAAAGGAGAATTCTATGAAAATCGCGATTATTACTGAAGACGGAAAGACAATCAGCCGCCATTTTGGCCGCGCCCCCTATTACTTGGTTTTAACGATTGAGGATGGGCAAATTATCCACAAAGAAATGCGCAGCAAGTTGGGCCACGGTCAATTTCAAAACCAGCACCAAGCGGATGGCGCTCACGAGCACGAACATGGCCAAGGGCACGGACACGACACGGCATCTCATAACAAGCACGTGAGCATGGCGGAAACTATCTCTGACTGCGCCGCTCTCATCTGCGGTGGAATGGGTATGGGAGCTTATGACAGTATGCGCCGATTGAACATCCAACCTGTGATCACCGACCTCCAGGATATCGACTCGGCCGCGGTCGCCTTTGTGGAAGGCCGCCTCGTTGATCACACCGAGCTGCTTCATTAACATTCACGCTGGAATAAACCAAAAGCCAAATTGTTTGCAAATCTTCACCCGCTCCTCAACATTGTCCTCCTTAGCCTGATGGCCAGCCTGGGAACCGGTCTGGGTGGCCTCATCGCAGTCATCCGCAGGCCCGGTCGCCGTTCCTACGGCTTGTTGATGGGCATCACCGCCGGAGTAATGATCAGCCTGGCATTCCTCGAGTTGGTTGACCGGGCATGGGAAATGGCCGGCCCGTGGATTGCCACAATCGGCTTTGGTTTAGGAGCCACATTTATGCTGTTGCTCGACCACTTCGCCCCCCACATCCGCTTTGGTGAGAAAGAGGTGCGCGGGATCAGCACGCCTTCCGAACCGCCCTGCCGGGGCGGCGGATTCAGGCGCGGGCGGGGCTACGGCTGGATGCGTCGTCAGGGTCAAGCCGTAGACACGAAACTGGTCAACACCGGTCTGCTCCTGGCGATTGGAATCACCCTGCATAACCTGCCTGAAGGGATCGCTGTCGGTGCAGGCTATCTTCACAACCCACAGTTTGGGGTCTTCATCGCGGTTGCGATCCTGCTGCACAACATCCCTGAGGGAATCGCCACCGCTCTACCTCTCTGCAAAGGCGGCATTCGTCGAAGAGGCGCGCTTCTGGTGGCATTTCTCTCGGGGTTGGCCGAGCCGATCGGCGCGTTGATCGCTAGCTCGATATTGTTCACCTTTCAGGATTTCGTACCGGGAGCCCTGGCATTTGCTGGTGGCGTCATGGTGTTCATCACCCTGGATGAGTTGATTCCTACGGCCCGGGAATACGGCCACGAGCACTTTACCGCCGCAGGCATCATCTTGGGCTCTTTGTTCGTGTTCATTCTTTCCGCAATCTTTGGAGTGTAATCCATGGAATTTACCATGAAGGCGATTGGAGTGATCCACACCCCGTTCCACGACAAGAACGAGATGCCTATCCAATCCGCCCGTTCCAATACCCCTGGATCAGTGGAGGTTTACTCCGAATATAAAACGGGGTTGGAAGGCCTCTCCGATTTTTCAAACATTTACCTGTTCTACTGCTTCCACCTGGCAGAAAAAGAAGTCTCGATGCGCGTTCAGCCATTTCTGGACGACCAAGCGCATGGGCTTTTTGCCACCCGTTATCCGCTACGCCCCAACCCATTAGGTATTTCTGTGGTCCGGATCGTCTCTGTACAAGAAAATGTGATATTCTTTAACGGAGCCGACATGCTAGATTGTACACCACTGCTGGACATCAAACCGTATATCCCTGAATTTGATGTTTTTGAAGTCCAAAAGACCGGTTGGTACAAGAAGCGAAAGCATCCTTGATTGGAATTTTGCGCCGGGACGTTGTTCAAGAGGAGGTTTTATGGCCGAAAAGCAAGATGGTTGCGTCAAACCGACTAAAGGACCCATCGTAGCCGCAGTGGATAACCCTGCGGCCAATCCCGTGGTTGAAAAGGAGGTTTCAATGGTTCAAGCACGCGTTGGTAAACCCGCCCCAGATTTTGAGCTCAGCGCTTTCATCGGTGGAGGGTTCAAGAACATTAAGTTGTCCGACTACAAGGGCAAGTGGATCGTTATTTGCTTCTACCCTGGTGATTTCACCTTTGTCTGACCGACTGAATTGTCGGCAGTTGCCGTCAAATACAATGAATTGAAAGAGCTTGGTGTTGAGGTTTTCGCCATCAGCACAGACAGTCGTTTCTCCCACAAAATCTGGCAAGAAGAAGAGCTCTCCAAGATGGTCGAAGGCGGAGTTCCCTTCCCTCTCCTTTCCGACGCGGGCGGCCGTGTAGGCAGCGTATACGGAGTTTATGACGAGGAAGCCGGTGTCGATATTCGTGGCCGGTTCATCATCGATCCCGATTTCAACATCCGCGCGATGGAAGTGTTGACTCCCGAAGTCGGACGCAATGTCGCTGAATTAATTCGGCAGGTGAAAGCATTCCAACATGTCGTTAAGACCGGTGAGGTGACCCCCTCCGGTTGGCAACCTGGCCGCCCCACCCTCAAACCTGGCCCCGATTTGGCCGGCAAGGTTTGGAAGGTATGGAAGCCCGATCAGGCATTCTAAGGTTCTGAATAATTCCCCGGCGCTATTTCCAAGAGGCTGTTTCCCGGCAGCCTCTTGTCATTTAAGGAGATGTAACCTTTCTCCAACTTTCGCATCCAATAAAAGGATAACAACAAAGCCAGGAGAATTCTATGAACTTTGATTTAAACTTCACGACAGAAAATGAAACGCCCTTCGATGTTATCGTCATTGGCGGGGGGCCGGCAGGGGCAACCGCAGCCATTTACACCTCTCGGGCTGGCCTGAAAACATTAGTACTGGATAAGGGCCTGACAACCGGCGCATTAGGCATTACCAGCAAGATCGCCAACTACCCAGGCATCGTGGAAGAAATCAGTGGGGCCGATCTTCTGGATCGGATGCGCACGCAGGCGCTCTCTTTTGGCGCGGAATTTGTGTCCGATAAGGTAATCGGTGTAGATCTCCTCTCCGAAGAAAAAACAGTCTTTGGGAATAGTGGCAATTACACCGCCCGCGCCATCATCATTGCAACTGGCTCGATGGGTCGAGGAACGCGCGTGAAAGGCGAAGATGAACTGCTGGGACATGGCGTTTCTTACTGCGCCACCTGCGACGCAGCCTTTTTTCGCAACCACGAGGTTGTTGTCGCTGGGAATTCCGACGAAGCCGTGGAAGAAGCACTCTTCTTAACCAAGTTCGTCAACCAGGTACACTTCCTCTCTCCTAGCCCCGAGATCAAGGCCCCACCCCACCTCGTCGAAGAGCTGGAAGAGAACCCAAAGGTAACGCTCTACAAAGGCGCCAGCCTACGAGAAATCATCGGCCAGGATCGCGTTGAAGGAGTTCGCTTTGCTCCGCGTGGGCAACCCGAGCAGACTCTGGCGGTGAACGGTGCGTTCGTCTACCTCCAGGGTGGCAAGCCGATCACCGACTTTTTGCAGGGCCAGCTTGAGATCAATGACACCGGCTGCTTGATTGTGGACAGGGAGTTCCAAACGGCCGTTCCAGGTGTCTTTGCCGTGGGCGACGTTCTATGTAATCACGTCAAACAAGCCGTCATTGCCGCAGCCGAAGGCGCGGTTGCCGGGATAGCCGTAGAAAAAGTTCTTCACGGCCGCAAACAAATGGTCGTGGATTGGTCAAAATAAATCTATCAACCCCCACTTCGTTCAGCGAGGTTGGGTGAACTTACTTGTAGTAATGGAGAATTAAGATGAACGAACCTGTACATGTCACCGATGCCGCTTTTGAGAAAGTTGTCCTAAAATCGCCCATCCCCGTGATCGTGGACTTCTGGGCTCCCTGGTGTGGTCCTTGCCGGATGGTCGCCCCTACCCTGGATAAGCTTGCTAAAGAACACGCCGGGAAATTGCTCATCGCCAAGGTCAACACGGACGAAAATGCGCAATGGGCCATGAAGTATGGCGTTCAAGGCATCCCCACCATGCTTTTTGTTGCCAACGGAAAAGTTGTGCAACAACAGGTAGGCGCTATGCCCGAACCCAGCCTCCGTAAAGTGGTAGACCAATTCCTGGCTTCAGTCACCAACAACTAATCTAGCCTTTTGGCCACCAACCCACAAAAACATCCCGTCAAAAAGGCGGGATGTTTTTGTGGGTGAAAGTCCCTTATAATGGATGCAACACCATCTGCGGAGGGGACATGTGATGAAGAAGCCCATCCAATCCCACGGGGCGCTGTTCCAGGCCGTGCAGCTAAGCCGGCTCTTTAAAGACTCAAAATCCTTTCCAGACGCAACCGCGCTCAAGCCTCCCGAAGAAATAGAAGCTGCATTCCGCAACCTGTTGGCAGATTTCATCGATGAATACTTCCAAGTCCCTGGTGAGGTCACACCAACAGGGTTCCACGCCTCTTTGCCGATGGAAGAGCATATCGCGAAACTCTGGCCTCAGTTATTCCGCCAGCCGAAAACCCACCCTGAAGGGCTAAGTACGCTCATCCCCTTACCTCACCCATACGTGGTTCCCGGTGGGCGTTTCCGTGAAATTTACTATTGGGATAGCTATTTTACCTGTGAAGGCCTGGCCGCCGCCGGGCACATCGACATGGTCGAATCCATGGTCCGCAACTTCGCCTATTTGATCGATCAATTCGGACACATTCCAAACGGCAATCGCACCTACTATCAGAGTCGTTCTCAGCCGCCCTTTTTCTACAAAATGCTGCAATTACTGGAGCGAGAGCAGGGTTTCGATGCCATCCGCGAATTCCTGCCTCGGCTTCAGGCAGAGTACGGGTTCTGGATGAAAACAAACCATGCCGTCCGCCTTCCAGACGGCAGTGTCCTCAACCGCTATTGGGACGACCAGAACACACCACGCGAAGAATCCTTTGCTGAAGACACAGCCTTATTCTTCGGCGTCGAACCCGAACATCAGGCCGAATTGTATCGTCATATCCGCGCGGCAGCCGAATCAGGCTGGGATTTCAGTTCGCGTTGGTTCCGGGATGGTCGAAATTTGGCGACAATTCACACGACTGACGTCCTTCCCATAGATCTCAACTGCTTGATTTTTGGTCTGGAACAGCAGATGGGCGCATGGCTGGAAACACTGGGTAATCCGACGGCAGAAGCCTTTCGGTTGGCCGCTCAGACCCGAAGAGCCAACATCGATAAGTATTTTTGGAACGAAACACTGGGCTGGTTCTTCGATTATTCGCTGACAAGAAAATGCCACACAGACGTCTGGTCTCTGGCAGGCGTTTTTCCTCTGTACTGTGGAGTGGCAAGGGAAGATCAGGCGTCAAGAATTGCAGACCATCTGATCGATAAGTTCCTCAAGCCCGGTGGCTTGGTCACCACTCTTGCCGAGACCGGCCAGCAGTGGGACTCTCCCAACGGTTGGGCTCCCTTACAATGGGTAGCGGTCTGCGGCTTACTTGATGCCCACCAAACCGAGTTGGCTATCGAAATCGCCCAGCGTTTCGTCCACCTGGCCGAAAAAGTCTATCGAGCCACGGGCAAAATGATGGAAAAGTACAACGTCTGCGACATCGACCTGGAAGCAGGCGGGGGCGAATACCCGCTTCAAGACGGATTTGGTTGGACCAATGGAGTCATATTAAAATTGCTCGAACTAATCCATTGACTCGACAGGTATAATTAATACGTACCTGCTCAGTCAGAGGTGGAATTCTTCCCACCCTCTGAACGGTTAATACAATCAATTTCCGCGACTGATTCCTTTGGGGGGAGGCTGGCATGTCCAATCGAAATCGGATCGAGAAGCTTGCCCTGGTTGCCATCCTGATGGGGGTGGCATTTCTTTTTACCTCAAGCACCACAACCGCCCAAACCGACACACAACCACGGGGCCTTCACAACGCCTGTGTTGCCAACTGTGTTCTGGATACAAATTTCTTGCATGCCAACATGGGCAACAGTATGGCCAAGAACGCCTACCACGCCTGGTATGATACCTACTATACCCTCACTGGCTGCGATGACCCTGCCTGGAAAACCGACCTGCTGTTCCTTTTTGACCTGCTTGGAGATATGGTCGGCGCGCCTGGAGCCCCGACCATGCAATGCTGGCAGGGATTGGTCGCACAGGCTGCCGGTTGCAGCGAAGCCTGTTCCGATTACTTTCTCCCCGACGCCAATTATGCCCCCAACCTGCGCCTATCGATACTGACGGGCTCCACCGGCGCTGTGGAAGTCTCACTGAATAACCAGATCCACATTGAGACTCTACCGGAACGAGAGACCCTGGCCTATACGCGCCGCTTTCCTTTACGCATTTACCTCACTCGGAATGATGGAACCGCCCTGTTGGTGAACGAAAGTGAGATGCCCAGTCTCAGCTTCCCCAATTGGATCACCCAAGGTGGCTACAGCGATTGCGTCGCGGCGTATGGAGCAGACGATAACCGCTGTACCCTGCTAGAGAGCCTGGTAACGCCCTCTGAAATTTCCGCTTCTGTAGATTTCATGTATGGGGTTCTCTATGATCTTTCCAATCAAATCACATCGCAAGACGGGGTCAGTGGATCCTTCAGTCAGGATGGCTTCGTAATTCTGTTCAGTGATGAAGATACGATTACCCTCAAGCAGGGACCTTTTGCAGGGGTTGTGTGGAGTAAGACTCACAACAAATCCACCGGGATCCACTCTCAAACCATTCAATACTGGAACACCCAGGGTAATAGCGTCACCATCACGAACCATGAGTGCGACGCTTTCTACTGCGGCGTTTTTGGGGATCGTACCGAAACGGACACCTATGTGTTTGCTCTTCAAGGCCCGCCAGAGTTTCGTCTACCTGGAGACTATGCGGTACAGGTGGTGGCAGATCTGGCCCACGAGAAGGACTTCAACGACAACTCTGCTTCATACACGTATAACGCGGATGCCCTTGGCAGCGCGGATACGGATCCGACCTCAGAACCGCCCGAGCAATCCATTGCCCTCGAAGACCTGCCAGTTATCGATCTGCCCGGGCCTGGGATTTACCCGAATACCCTTTCTCCCGGAATTCCAGGCCTCATGTATCGATTGGCTGTTCCGCAAGGGATTCGCTTCATGTTCGTCCGCCTGGTTTCGATGGACGGGAACAACTACGACGCGTTTATCCGTCCTGGTGGAATACCTGTACCAGCGTACCCAATGATCAACGATGACTATAATTGCTGGATTCAAGCGGATGCCGAATATTCCGGTGGGTGCCCGTTACCTTCTCCCGCGCCAGGTTCTTATTACCTATTTGTCCCCAGTCATCAAGGTGGATCGTTCCAAGTAGAAGTTGAATGGACCACCGACTCTCAATCGGCCACCCAAATTGCCAAAGCCACACAAACAGCCCAAGCAACTCAAACCGCTGGTGGTGGCGACATCGCCACCGACACAGACAGTGAAATCGAATCGAATAACAGTCGTGCTACAGCCAATCCCTGGAACATGCAGCAGCCGTTTACCGGCAAGATCAGTAAATGGAGCGACACGGACTACATATTTCTTTCGTTCCCCAAGCCCGGAATTTACACGTTTGGCGTAGATCAAGTCGGTCAGGAAATGCGGGTCAAACTTAGCCTCTATCGGGCAAGCTCTGGCAATTACCTAGCATCCGCCAACGCCCCGGGGCCAGGATCTTCAACTACCTTGACCATGGACGCGTCCGCCGGAGAAACCTATTGCCTGAAAGTATCAGCTCTAGCCATGCCCGCCGAGGTGACTGAACAACCTTATAGACTCGCGCTGACCGGCTTCGTCCCAGACCCTTACGAAACCAATGACAATCGGACCCTGGCCACTTCTTGGGACCTTGCCGAAGACAGCATTCAAGGGTATTTTTGGGACAAAACAACGGGCCGAGAAGATTTCTACTCCTTCACCGCCCCCAATACGCTTGATGGATCTCCTGTGACTTTTGAGCTCAGCAATCCTTCGCCAGATATGCGGGTTCGCCTTTATCTAATGCGCGGCAATGGAAATCTACTGGCTACATCAGGGCTCTCCTCCCCCGGACAGGATATTCGATTAACGTACGCGCTCATGCCAGGTCAGATCTACTACCTGCGCCTGACCAATAATGGGACGACTTCACTGACCCCCTATATGCTTACTGCATCTTTCACTCCTGCTGAGACCATGGAAGGGAGCACACAGAACGACCGCCCTTACCGCGTACATGGACTGGTTTACCGGCAAAGTGGACTCCTACCCGATCCAATCCGCGGAGTGTCCGTTTTCGTCCAAATTTCAGGCCAAGACGCCACGCTTCTAGACACAACCGATTTTCTAGGCAGATTTGGCGGCGTCCTACTCATCCATGAAGGTCAGCAAGTGCGCGTTTGGGCAGAACAGGCTGGGGTAACCTTCCAACCCAATGAAGAAGCGTTGATGCCGGAGGAGCGGTCCCGAAGCCACCGAGTCGTTTTCATCGCAACGGGAACAGAATTAATTCAAACTACTCCCACGCCGACACAAGAAATGATCGGTACGCCCCTGCCCCCCTTACTTCAAACCGCGCTGGCAACGCCTTCCGAGTTGCTCGTAACTCCCCAACCGCGCTTCACCCCAACAACAACCAGCACGCCTGAGCCCTCCACACGCCAAACTGATACGGTTATTTCCGGAAAAGTCTGGCGGCTCTTCGCAGGGTCGGAACCGGCGGGAGTAGGCGCTGCCCAGGTCGTGCTCTCTATCAATGGTGTAGACCAACCTGCCGCCGTCAGCCTGATTGACGGTTCGTATCAGGTACGGGTTGCCGGTATCCAACCAGGAGACCAACTCAGTCTGCGCGCATCCAACCCTGAAGACACCTTCGAACCAGCCATTTATGAATGGCTGGCGGAAAGCGGAGTGGACCATTGGTCATTCGACTTCTTTTCCTGTTGGGATGAAATATCATCTCTTGGCCAGATGGGTGCAAGTCGCATTCATGGTCGTATAACCGGAAGCGACGGGGACGGCTTGGCCGGAGTCTATGTAGTCGTCCAGATGGGCACTTCGGATGGGCTTCAGCGCATTGGCCCAACCGACTCAGGCGGGTACTACGATGCTGAAGTAACCTTACCCGCGCGAATGATCGTGACGGTGTGGGTTGAAGCGTTGGGATATCTTCCCTCTCGGGTAAAATTCTATCACCCATATGTTGCCTGGGATCAAGAGGTTAATTTCTGGTTGCCATGAGCCTCAACCTTGCTGGTCTTTTCGAAGCGAGAGTACCACTCACATCTTGGATATTTTCTGGCCTATTCCTAAAGATTGTGCCCGTATCTCCAAGAAGCGGCGAACGGTTAATGTTATAATCTTGTCTCAACCCAGGTCCTCTACGCAACCTGGATAGACGTAATCATTCTCATGATATCTTCCTGAGGCCAGATTGGACGAGAACATTTCGCTCTTAATCGTCGATGACTACCCGGTCGTTCTGAGCGGCCTGGAGACAATGCTCTCCAGCTACCCAGATATTCAGGTTGCCGGCCTGGCCCAGAATGGCGCTCAAGCGGTGCAAATGGCTGCGGCGTTGCGCCCTAACGTGGTCATGATGAACCTGCGTATGCCGGACATGGACGGAATTGAAGCCACTCGAACCATTAAGCAGGCCGCGCCAGAGGTCAATATTTTGATCTTTTCAGGGATCAACGCCTCCGATAGCGTGGTGCCGGTTCTCAATGCAGGCGCCATTGGTTACTTACTGAAGGATGCCAGCGAAAAGGAAATCGTCCAGGCTGTTCGCCAGGTAGCGAAGGGCGAGGCCAGCATTCATCCCGCGGTTCTGCCCCACCTTGTGAGACATATCCAAACCCCTGAAGTAGAGCTCTCCCCGCTCAAACGTCTGACCGAGCGCGAAATGCTGGTGCTCAAGTATATGGTCAAGGGTCTCTCCAACCAGGAAATTGCCGATCAGATGGTTTTGAGCGTGTCCACGGTCAACTCCCATGTCGCCCATATTCTCGCTAAGCTGGACGTTTCCAGCCGGACTCGCGCAGTGATCTATGCCATGCGGGTCGGAATCACAGCCGAGGAAGGCGATCCTGCCCTCGATTAAGCCCGCAGCATAGTCTTGTTGAACCGCCTGGCAAACAGCACGGTGATCACCGATTGGTAGACGACCGCCACCAGAACATATAACCAGACGCCATCCATCTTTCCTGCCGTGAGCATCCAGTAAACTTTCATCGGCCAGTACGTAGGGATTAACCCAAACGCCAACTCCCAACGTGTTTGAACAAAATAGGCGAAAATAGGCACAAACAGGATCGCTCCAGAAAGCTTCATTAATGCAAATCCCTGAACCTTATTCTGGGCAATTGCCGCCAGATATAAAGCGAACATCGGCGACATGGGAGCTACAGCCAAAGCAACCAGAGCCGTCTCAACGAAGGACAAACGATCCAGCCCAGACATCGGAAAAAGGATGAACATCATCACCGCAGTCAAAATCACCGGGATAAGGATCCGATACGCCAGATAGGCATTTAGGGTCAATGGTGTCACCTGCAGCGCAGTCAGGGTCTTGTCATCTTTCTCGTCCAGCAACAGAAATCCGACCAGCACCGCAAAGGTGATCGGCGCCATGACGACCAGGAAATACCCAAGCAGCGCCGGATAATATGGCGTAAGATCAAAACCACTTTGTTCCAGCAACCGCTGAGTCAACGGGGGAATGCCCAGGCGCAAAATCAACGCGCTCAGGATCGGTAAGAATACCATCCAGGATAATGTTCCATCCCTCCGAACGCCGCGAACATCAATCGGCCCCAATGCCCGGATTGCCTGAAATGCATTCATGATTTTCGAACTCCTGCTTTCTGAACAACGAAACGCCGAAAAGCGCGCCGACTAATGAAGTACCCGAGCCCAACCCAAACACCTGCATATACTACACCATACACCAACTCCCATACCGCTACAGGATGATATGCAGCGCGCATGAGGATCAAAGGCGCTTGAAGCGGATGCAAGTACAAAATCCAATGATTCCACAAGTCAAAATAGCCTAATAAGGGCAGCGAAAACCCCATCGTCCATATTGCGGATGGCAAGATGAAATCCGCGATGGAATCATATCGAGCAACCACGACAAACCCATAGAAGGCATACATGGCAACGACCAGAGCAATTCCCAGAAGCAGCCAGAGCCAATTGAACGCCCAACCGCTGACCAGTCCAATGATGATCAGTGATTCCAGGGTTGATAGGATAAACAGGCTGATCACCTTGGCGGCCAGGTATTCACCCACTTTTAGCGGCGATACAATCTGCGCTTCCAGCGTGCCTTCTCCCTTTTCCAATAAGACCATCCCAGCCATAAAATAAAATGCATTGATGATCAGGTTCTCCAGGAGGATCGCAGGCCACCAAAGCGTCCAATCCACTCCTTCGATCTGCCTCAAGAGCACAATCATGATCACCGCGACGATCGCTGAAATGAAGTAAAAGCCTTCTCGATATTGCCGAATAATATCCCAACGCAATGTGTTGAAAAAGCGGTTCATTGCAAGCTCCGCCCAGTAACTTGAATGAAGATATCTTCCAACGATGCTTCTTGCGTGTGAATCGTCTGGACGTCTTTGTTCAATGCGTTCAGAAAGCCTTGATTAGTCGACAATCTGTCTAGCGAAAATTCTTGGGCAATTGTCTGTCCACCTTGAGCGTATTCTACTCGGACTTCTTTTCGACCGTATGCCAGCTTCAGGTTTCGAGGGGAGTCGATCAGGTTGATCGTTCCGTCCACAATGAAAGCCACCCGGTCGCATAGTTCGTCAGCGATCATCATGTCATGCGTGGTTAAAAAGATCGTTCGTCCGGATTCCTTTTGCTGCTTGATCAAGTCTTTGATGCGCCGGGCATTTACAGGATCCAATCCGGCGGTTGGTTCATCTAAGAACAACAGCTTTGGATGATGGATCAAGGCCCGTGCCAGGTTTAGGCGTATTTTCATCCCCTTTGAATACTGTGAGGCCAGGAGATTTCCATCTTCTTCCAGGCCCACCATCGATAACAAAACTTCTGGCTCAACCGTTTTCCCTTGATACAACCTCCCAAAGTAACGCAGGTTTTCAAGAGCGGTTAATTTTCCATAATGGTTGGGCAACTCGAAACTGACGCCAATCTGCTCATAATAGTCCGAGCCCCAGTCACGAAGGTCTTTTTCGAATACACGCACCTTTCCAGAATATTCGCTCAACAATCGGATGAGAATTTTTTGCGTCGTTGATTTTCCCGCCCCACTTGGGCCTAAAAAACCGAAGATCTCACCAGGTTGGATCGCAAAATCGACGCCATTAATCGCCGGTTCAGCAGCACCCGCATATTTAAACGAAAGATTCTCAACAGTGATCATTTTGAAACCTTATTCATTCTTCTTCTTCAGCCCAGTCTCCAGGATGGAAATAACCTGCTCAATGGTGCGCTGAATTTCCTCTTGCTCAAAAGGCTGCCCAGCCTGGGTAAGAAGTTGCTCTGGTGAAATTGAGTAGCGCTCCATCAGGTAGCGCCCCAGATCAACAAATACAGCATTCAACATGAAGGCGGCGATATCAGGATCTGTGTCTTCATCGATCCCATCAGCCTCAATTTCCTCGCCGACCATCTGCCGGAAATAGGCAAAGCTACCCTGGCGGATTGCCTGCATGCTTTCCTCGGGCAATGGGACGTCATCAAATATCGCTTTATAGCCTATCTTTGCCAGTCGTGGACTCGTGAATTGAAAGCGCATGCCCGCGCTCAACAACCAACGCAATTTGCCAAACAGGTCCGAAACATCATCAGGAGGAATTTGGCGCATGAAAGCAGTTTTCTCTTCCATGCCGAGTTGGATGAGGTATAGGTAGCAATCCTGTTTATCGGCGAAGTACTGGTAGAAACTGCCCTTGGCAATCCCAGCGCGATCAGCAATTCTTCCGACCGATACATTCTTGTAATCATTATCGGCGAATTCATCGAGCAGCACATCCAACAGGCGGACCCGCTTCTCTTCCGGAAGATTAAAGAAAGTTTCCATCGGCATATCGAACTCCAGTTACAGGACTAACAAAATGCCGCCAACAATGGTTGTGCGACGCCAATCACGAGAAATAATATTACTGTGCCCTTATCCCCTAATAATTGGATGAAACCCTGAATTTTCCCGAGCTTCCAGATCGCCGCCGGCTTGGCCAAAGCAATCGCCAGGCAAGCCAATCCATACAATACCAAAAAATAGCCAACAATTTTGAGAGTAGTCATCTTCAGCTCCTTAAAATACAATGTGACCGCTTGGTCATATGACCAGCTAGTCACATTGTATTCCAACCCGCGGCCGGTGTCAAGGTGGTGGGCCCACCTTGCCCGTTTACACCGGAGCGTTCTAACGAATACCCATTAGCAGATCGAAGGTGAGTTGGTCGAGTCGTTCGTACTTCAGACCGCGCTTGCCAAGGGCTGCACGATCAAACGACTGCGCTTTCAATGCGGCAGCTTTTTGGGCACTGTACTTACCGGTGAACGGAGCCATCGATCCGTCATCGGCGGTAATTTCCGCCAGCAGGGCCTGAATTTCAGGATCGGCGTTGAACTGGCGAGCTTTTTCTTTCAAAATGAGATAAGTCTTCATACAACCGCGCGCGAAATCTTTGACGCCTTCGAAATCTTCAGTGCGGTATGCATGCGCATCAAAGTGGCGGGGGCCATCGTACTTGACATCTTCCAAGAATTTCACCAGGTAGAAGGCGGCTTTGTAGTCTCGAGAACCAAAGCGCAGATCCTGATCGTAACGACCGGGATACTGATCATTCAAATCGATATGGAACAGCTTACCCGCTTCCCAGGCCTGCGCCACACCGTGCATGAAGTTGAGCCCAGCCATGTGCTCATGCGCGACCTCGGGATTCACGCCCACCATTTCCGGGTGATCCAAAGTTGCGATGAAGCCCAACATGTGACCAGTGGTCGGATTGAAGATATCGGCGCGCGGCTCATTGGGCTTAGCTTCCAAGGCGAACTTCATATCATACTTCTTGTCCGCAACGTACTCGCACAGGAAATTCAGCGCTTCGCGGAAGTGCTTGATCGCATCCACAGTGCTCTTGCTCGAGTCTGTCTCGGTGCCTTCGCGTCCGCCCCAGAAGACATACGTCTTAGCTCCGAACTCCGCGCCCAAATCAATCGCGTTCATAGTCTTCTGCAAAGCATAAGCGCGAACCTTCGGGTCATTGCTGGTGAAAGCGCCATCTTTGAATGCAGGATCGTAGAACAGATTGGTGGTCGCCATCGGCACAACCAATCCGGTGTCGGCCAATGCTTTACGAAAATCCTTCTTAATGGCGTCTGCCTGGGCAGGAGTCGCATCGATCGGAATCAAATCATTGTCATGGAAATTGACTCCATACGCGCCAACCTCACCCAACAAATAAACCAACTCTGCGGGTGTCTTTGCATCTCGTACAGCCGATCCAAACGGATCGCTGCCCTTTGAGCCCACGGTCCACAGGCCAAATGTGAATTTGTGCTCAGGCTTAGGTGAAAAATCGCTCATCTTTTGCTCCTTATGAAACTCTAATCCGTTTTCTTTATGATATCAAATTTCGTCTTTTATTCTAGCCTTTGACTGCGCCAGCGGTCAGGCCAGAAACAATCTGCCGTTCAGCAACCATGTAGAAGATCAAGGTCGGGATGGATGAAAGCAGCACGAAAGCCGCAATCAAAGCCAGGTCGCTGCCGTACTGTCCCTGGAATTGCATCGTTCCCAGAGGCAGTGTCCACAATTTATCGTTGTTCAAAATCACCAAGGGAACCAAAAGGTCATTCCAACTGACAATCATCGTCAGCGCTGCAACCGCCGAAAGAGCTGGTTTAGCCAACGGCAATAAAATCCGCCAGAAGAAACCAAATGCATTACAACCGTCAATGTAGGCAGCATCTTGCAGCTCGGCGGGGATAGCGGTAAAGAAACCGCGCAAGATAGTGATATTGCCAGAAATTTGGAAAGCCAATTGCACCATGATGACACCGATCAGGCTGTCAATCATGTGAATTCCCAAATCATTCATCTGCCGTAACACAAAGTAAACCGGCAAAATCGCAACATTGATGGGGAACATTAATCCGATCTGGAATAAGCTGAACAGACCGTTCTTGCCTTTAAAATCCATCCGAGAGAAAACGAAAGCCGCCAGGCCGCACACAAAAACAACTCCGGCGGTCGTACCCAACATCACCAGGATACTATTCCGCAGCAGACGCCAAAAAACCGGATTGCTGAGAATAGAAACGATATTGTCCCAATGCGGCGGATTAGGAAATGTATACGGATGGGAGTACATCATGCCGGTGGTTTTCAAGCTCCCGAACACCAGGATCACCAATGGCACAACGATCACCAGCACAACAATCGACAGAATAAAATACTGAATAGCCCGCGGCATCATCCGGCGTAATTTGTGAGAGAAGGTAGAAGAAGTAGCAGTCATGATCGCGTCCTTTTATAGACCGGTAAGATAATCAGGCTTTTGTGTAAAGTAGTTGTAGATCAGCGAGAATGTCAGGCAGAACAGGAACATGTAAATTGCAACCGCCGAGCCATACCCCAACTGGAAGCGGACAAAGCCAAAGCGGTACATGTACGTTGCCAAGGTTTCACTGGCATTCACCGGGCCGCCGCGAGTCATAATCCACACCAAGATAAATTGCTGAATGGATCCCAACACGGACATATACACCGATGTACGGATCGGGCTTCCCAACAAAGGCAAGGTGATATAGAAGAAATTCTGAATACCGTTCGCCCCATCAATGGTCGCGGCCTCTTCAATTTCCTTAGGAATATTCTGAAGACCGGTTAGGTACAACAGCATGTGAAAGCCAAAATACTTCCATGTCAAAGCCACAAAGACAGCGATCAACACAATCTTCAAATCGGCCATCCAGGCCACCGGCGATGCCCCCAAATTCACCAAAATCGCATTGATGAAACCACGATCAGGGTCAGCATTATAGAGCAGCATCCAAATAATGGCGACGTTCACTTCCGAAAGCACATAAGGCATAAAGAAAATGGTCCGGAAGAAACCACGCCCGGGCAAGTCGCGTCCCACCAAAACCGCCAGGCCCATCGCCAAAGGCAACTGCACCCCCAGGGAAAGTACGATCAACAACAATACATTTCCAATGGCTTTGACGAACACTTTGTCAGCTAAGATGGTCTTAAAATTTCCTAACCCAATAAAATCGGTCGCCTTTCCCAAACCATTCCAATCAAACATACTGAAATAGACGGAGCGGAAAATTGGGTAAATAACGAAAATGACAAAAAGTATAAGGGCAGGAAGGATGAATAAAGCAACCACCAACTTGTCTTGAAGTTTGCGAGACATGCGAGCGGTGCTTTTATTTCCGTCTGATTTGGGTAAAGCTGGAACCGATTGCATCAATAACCTCTGTAAAATCAACCCGCACGATGGGGTTGGGTCTTTCACACCGCTCGTGCCTCAAGGAGGTTCAGCAAAAAACGGCACGAGCGGTGTGTTTTGGTAAAGGCTGCGGACCGACCCGCAAGCCCGTTCCAAACTCAGGTGATAGGTACGGGATGGACCTTACGGCTCATCCACGTACCTATCCATGTCAATGAACTTTACTTACCGAACTCTGCCTTAGCAGCATCTTCGATGGTCTGAGCAACCTGTTCAGGCGTGGCGGTGCCAGCATAGAGACCCTGAACGGCATCGTTGATCACAGAACCCATCGCCGGAGGCAGGTACTGATCGTAGTACAGTTGGAAGTAATCAGCAGCAGCGAAGGTCTGCTGAACGAGGACCATGTTGGGGTCCTGCAGGCCAGCCTCGCCGCCCTTGACCACCGGAATACCGGTGTTGGAGGCCGCGATCACAACCTGGTTCTGAGCGCTGGTCAGGTACTTGACGAAGTCGATAGCTTCCGGTTCAGCATTCTTGCCGATCGCGAAACCATTACCGCCACCGATGACGTCGCTAACTTTACCAGCCCCGCCCTCAACAGCCGGGAAGTTGAACAGGCCCAAAGCCTCGCCAATACCCTCGCCACTCGCGCTGTTGGATTTCTGCGCGCCAGCGGACCAGTGACCACCGAGTTCCATAGCGGCCTTGGCATTACCGAAGGCAGCCTGCATGTCATCGTGGGTCGCGCCCAGGAAACCATCCTGGAAGGGCTCGAGAGCAATCAATTCCTGCAGCTTGGCGCCAGCTTCAACGAAGCAAGGATCGGTGAAGGAGCCAGTGCGATTCGCGGCAGCCAGGAAGCCTTCCTCGCCGCAGGTGCGGGTCGCCAGGTAAGACCAGATGTGCATACCGGGCCATTTGTCGCCTTCACCCACAGAGATGGGGGTGATGCCAGCGTCTTTGAGCTTCTGAACAACATCGAGGAACTCGGTCCAGGTGGTGGGAGGAGTGGTGATGCCGGCCTGGGCAAACAAATCTTTGTTGTACCAGAAACCAACCATACCCATGTCCCACGGCACGCCGTAGTTCTTGCCTTGGTAGGAATACACACCCAAAGCACCAGGAGCGAAGGAGTTCCGCCAGGCGCCACCATCGGCGTCCAAATCAGCGGTGATGTCTTTCAACAGACCAGCATCAACCTGCTGATTGAACGTGCCGCCGCCCCAGCTCTGGAAGATGTCAGGAACATCGCCAGACTGCATAACGGTGGTGAGCTTGGTTTTGAAGGCTTCGTTTTCCAGAACGGTGATCTCGATGATCACGTTCGGGTGAGCAGCCATGTAGTCATCGGCCATTTTCTGCCAATCAGACAGGCCAGGATCTTGAGTCGAGATGTGCCACCAGGTAACGGTGACTTTTTCTGCAGCGGGAGCTTCAGCCGTGGGCTCAGCAGCGGGGGCCTGGGTAGCGGCAGGCGTGCAGGCGCCCAGAGCAAAAACGAGCACGAGCATGAGGCTCAACAGAGTATAGAGCTTACGAGACATTTTCTTCTCCTTTGAGATTACAAACAGATCAATCGGACGGTTACTTGAGAAAAAAGAAACTGTTGTATAATTTTTTTGGTGGCCTCCTTTCTTCGGAAGAGGTCCGCACAGGAGAAACAGGGTGGAACGCTTGCCGGCTAATCTGCCCTGTTTTTCCATTGTGCAGCGGAGCCGCGGATGATCAACTCAGTGGGCAGCTCCATGCGGGTAATCTTCTTCTCAGGATTTTTGAGTAGATCCAGTAATACCTGAGTTCCAATCCGCCCCATTTGTTCGAGCGGTTGCTGGACGGTCGTAAGCGGCGGGAAAATCCGCGCCGATTGGGGAATGTTGTCAAATCCAACTACCGAGAAATCATCAGGAATTCGGAAACCCCGATGACGAACGGCGTCCATTGCGCCCATCGCCATCGCATCATTACTTGCAAATATCGCAGTCGGCGGTTCCGGAAGGTCGAGCAGCTTGCCCGCCGCTTCCACGCCAGAACTCTGGTTGAAATCACCCTCGCAGATCAATTCATAAATCAACGGAAGATGATGGGCTCTCAATGCAGCTTTATAGCCCTCCATGCGATCTTGGGCAGCTCCCAAATCCATGGAGCCCGTGATAAAACCAATCCGTTTGTGGCCCAAACCAATCAAATACTCCGTAGCCACAAAGCCACCTTGCCAGTTGGTAGCCCCAACTGCGGGGCTGGTCGTACCCATGCCCTGGTGATCGATCAACACATGGGGGAAACGCCGCGCGCTTAGAGCCCCCAGGTAATCTGCAGGATTCCGAGGGAGGACCATCAGCAGACCTTCAACAACCCCCTGCACCAAAGAGGTGACATAATTGGCCTCTTTGGCTGCGCGCCGATGAGTAGTGAACAACATCAAGTCGTATCCGGCCTGATCCAATTCATAATCAATCCCTCGCATGATCTCGCCGATATACTCCGTGCCCAAATCTGGCACCAGAACGCCGATCACATGCGATTGGCCTCGCGCCAGATTCTGTGCCTGGCGATTAATCACATACCCCAGGCGATCAATCGCATCCATCACCCGCGCCCGAGTCACTTTACGAACGTGGGGATCGTTGTTGATTACCCGAGACACGGTTCCGTACGACACTCCCGAGGCTTCGGCAACATCAAATATGGTTACTTTCTTAGGAGACAGGGAATCATCCGGGGACATCGCCACCTCAGATATGTGATCGCTTACAATAACGAAAGAATTGCGTGTGTAAACGCTTACAATTATATATTAGCACCCTAAATCACAAATGTCAATACTTTCTTGTAAGCGTTTACATCACTTGTTTTGTTATTGTCTGCGCTTCCAAATGCTCCAGGCGGAAATTCCTAACAGTCCAATCACACCCAAAGCAACACCTACGAGAGTCCCCCATCGTCTTGCGAAATCAGCCGTACCCGCGGGAGAGATACCCAAAACAGGCTCAATTCCGAACTCCGGAACCACCGGATAATCTACTCCCGGTTTCATTCCGCGTTTTACCAGGCCAGGAAGCTGCCCACGAATCGAATCCGAGCCCACCAGAACTCGGTTGCCCATTAATAATATAGGGACCCCTATATCGCTCTTTGAAAGACCGAGCCGCTCCCCCATTTGGTACAGCTTTTCAACTTCAGCTAGATCCTCGATTTCAATCGCTTTCACATATAGCTCGGAACCGTATTCTTCGTATAAAGGAGGCATCACTTCCTGAATCACCTCGTCGCAACGTGGACACCCTTCCATCCAGAATAACACCACCCGTACCCGGGCAGATTCTCCTGATGCCTCCCCGGTCTTCGAAACGGCCTCTGCTCCCTCTGCAACGGGTTCACACCCAGGCTCAACCAAAGGACATAACCCACTCTCGCTAGTGGGCGTTGGAACCGCCGTCTCAGCTACACGAAGTCTAAAACCGCCTAAGCCGTTCGTTCCAATCGCCGCCCCAAGCAGAAAGAACCCCACCAGGATGAACAGGCGCTTATAGATCATCATCTATTCTTTCTGGCACGAAAAGAAAACTTGATCGCTGAGGGGCCGCAATTGTCAACACATGTGCCGCACAATATGCACTCGCTGTTTTCCATGAGTTCTGCCCGTACCATCTTATTCACATCCAGGCTCATCGGGCAATTCGTAGTGCATTTAAGGCAATTAGCGCAAGCTGATGCGTCGGCCTGCAACTCCAAAGCCGGCCAACCCAAACGGTTACGGATCCACCGCCCGATCATCATAAATGGCGCCATCCAGCAAATTGTGTGACATGCCGCACGCTTCCCAACAAATGCTGCCAACCCTACGAACAACAAGACGACGGCATAATAAGTCACGTATTTCCACGGCTCATCCACCGAAACGCCCGACTCGGTTAGATGAAAGAAATTGATTCGAGAATAGCCACCCGCTCGAACAGCCAGCCCCACGATCAGGCTGACCCAGGGCGACCAAATTGCCCATTTGATCCAATCGATTTTCCGTCCCTTCACGGGACGATTATTGACTGGCTCAACAATATCGTGCATTCCGCCCCCTGGACATACCCAGCCGCACCATGCCCGGCCCAAGAACAGAGAAACAATGAACATCAACCCAAACAGGATCAAGCTGCCATTGACCACCCCATTCATCGCTGCATCGATGATTACATAGGGTGAAAGGAAGTTCATAGTTACGGGAAAAGTAAGAAATGCAATCACAACCAGAGCTTTTCTTACTCTTTGCCGACGAGAAAGCTGTCGATTTAACATGATTGCCTCAATCACTGCTCGGAACTTGACCTTTTAACCATGCGTTCGTTTCATCTAACGTTATAATAATACAGAAGTTGCGAACATATTTTACCGGATTATTCGTCCATCCAACCACCAAAGGATCGGCTCAGGAAGGTATGACCTATGGGGAAGTTGTTCACCTCACTACGCAGCCGGCTGATTTTACTCATCATCCTCACCTCCATTCCCGGTATCATCCTCTTATTACAAAAAGGTCTGGAACAACGTCGGCAAGCCATGCGCGCAGCCGAAGATGAAGTCCAGCATCTCGGTCAGATTGCCAACAACACCGATGAGGTGATGGTTGAGATGGTTAAAGGCTTTCTTCTGACCGTTGCCCATACTCCTTCGATCCAGGCTGGAGACATGACCGACTGCCAGGGCATTTTCACCCACCTGTTCAATGAGCATTACAAGTATTTTTCCTCGTTTTATGTCGCCGATCTCAACCAGAACATACTCTGCACACCTCCAGAAAGTGAAGACGCCCCTGATTTCGAAGGCTGTGACCATTACAAAAACGTAACGCAAGCCAATGATTTTGTCATCAGCGGCTACCACATCTGCAAAGTGAGCGGCAAGTCGGTCATCTCCATTGGATACCCCGTGTTCGATACCGCGGGCAATCGCATCCTTGCAGCCAATGTCAGCCTCGACCTGGATTGGTTTGTCGATTTTGCCAGAGATGCCAAATTGCCTGAGGGCTCCGAGCTTATTCTTCTGAACGAGAAAGGCACCATCCTATCTCATTACCCAGAAAACCAACTGTGGCGCGGAAAAAAAATCCCCCCCGATACAACTGTACTCACCCAACTGCTTGCCCGCAAAGAGGGCGTTATGACAGGTCTCGGCCTGGATGGGCGGGATACAATCTACGCCATCTCTCCTATGCGCGACACCATGAGCAACTTGTTTGTGGTTATTGGCCAGCCAACATCCGTCGCCTTTGCTGAAGCCAACCAAACCCTCACCCGTGATATGGGCATCCTATTGCTGGTTCTGACGGGCATGGTTGGCTTGTCCTGGTACCTGGGTGACGTGCTTATCGTCAAACAAGCCCAAACACTCGTCAGCGCAACCCGCCGCCTGGCGCAAGGAAATTTTTCGGTCAAGAGCGGCGTGGATTACACCCACGGTGAGCTAGGTCAACTGGCAGAATCGTTTGACCACATGGCCCAAGAACTGGATCGTCGCGAAATCGAACGCAACCAACATGAAGCTATGCTCACCGAATACACCCGAAACCTGGAACACACGAACCAAGAACTGCGCGATTTTACCAACATCGCCGCGCACGACCTGCAAGAACCCTTACGAAAAATCCAAACCTTTGGCGAAATGCTCCAAGAACGATTTGGAAAGAATCTGGATGATCGCGGCAACGATTACATCCACCGCATGCGCGAATCCGCCAACCGGATGCAAAACCTGCTCACCGACCTACGCGCTTATTCCATTGTAAACACGAAATCCATTGGTCGCAGCCTGGTGAACCTCAATGAAGTATTGGCCCAAGTGTTAAAAGACCTGGACTTGCAGATCGAGCAAAGCAAAGCGCAAATAACTGTATCTACGCTTCCCACTCTCGAGGCCGATCCAACCCACATGAGCCACCTGTGCCTGAATCTACTCACCAATGCCCTCAAGTTCCATGCCCCCGATCAGGCCCCGGTGATCCATATCTCCGCAAAGAAACTGATTCCTGAAAATCAAAGCGCAGTCTTTTGGGATATTGTCTTTCGGGATGAAGGCATCGGGTTTGATGAGAAACATGCCGAAAAAATATTCCAACCCTTCCAGCGCCTGAATGCTCAAGGAGAATACGAAGGCACGGGCATGGGGTTGGCCATCTGTCGCAAGATTGTTGACCGGCATGGAGGAAGCATTATGGTCTCAAGCGCATCAGGCAAAGGAACAACATTCACCGTCCGGCTGCCGGAAAAACAGCGACCAGAAAGGTAAGGTAATTTATGGCTACTGACTCCAACCCCAAGACGATCTTATTGGCGGAAGACGACGCCGATGACATCTATCTCATCACCGAGGCCATTGATGAATGTGGCATGGATGCGCGCATCTTCATGGTCGAAAATGGTGAAGACATGCTGAGATTCCTGCGCCACCAGGACCAATTCGCCGATCCCGCCGATTCTCCGCGCCCCGACCTGATCCTCCTCGATCTGAACATGCCCCTCAAGGATGGACGCGAAGCACTGGCGGAAATAAAGGCAGACTCCGATCTACACACCATCCCGGTGATTATCCTGACCACCTCCCGAGCTCAGGAAGACATTGATATCACCTATTCGCTAGGGGCCAGCAGCTTCGTTAGCAAACCGAACAGCTTCAAGAACTTACGCGAATTAGTCTGTAAAATCGGCAGCTATTGGCTCGAAACGGTGAAGTTGCCCGACAAAACTGATCAATCTGAGGAAGGATAGAAGAAAGACGCCTGCTTGATTCGCGCCTCGCGCATAGCAGTGTCCGCCTTTTCCAGCAATACAACAGGATCCATGCCATCGACCGGGAAGACACTCCCGCCTAAAACCAGCTTGAGCACAATTCGCTGCCCCTGAGTTAAGATAGGCGAGCCTACATTAGTAATGAGTTTCTGCGTAATCGTGTCCAGGTCTCGCGGATCGCGGATGGCTTCCAGAATCAATGCAAACAGATCATCTTCTAGCCGCGCAACCGTGTCACCCTTGCGAACGCTGCCCAACAAGCGACTGACCACATGCTGCTCAACATGCTTCTTGAGTTCAGGCAGCATGTTTTGATTTAACGGATAAGACACCATAACCATGCACACAGCCAGTTTTTGCTGATCCCGCTGCATCCGAATGACCGCATGTTGCAAGCGATCCATGTATAGCGCGCGCATCGGGATATGTGTGAAGGGGTCGTATAACGGTCCAGTCTGCCGGGGGCGCGGCTGCGCCGGTCGCGGAGGGACGCTGCCGTTCGCCAGACTGCCCGTGTCGATTTTGTCTAAAGATAGGCCAGCGCTAATATGCTCATAAAGGCGCTTTGTTTCAACCGAAGGCTCAATGCGCAATTCCCGTTCCATCAGAGATTTACACAATTGATACTGCTGCAGCGCTGCGCTTCGGCGCCCGGTCAGTGCGAATACGCGCATTAACATGCGGTGGGCAGCCTCTTCTAGCGGAGCCAGGCTCACATATCGCCAGGCGTGCTTATAAGTGGTCTCATAGTCTCTCTTCTTAAAATAAATTTCCGTGAGGGAATGTAATGCATCCAGCAAATAACGGAAATTTCGCTCTCGGTGGAAAAAGACCCACTCCTGAAAGCCAGCCAAATCATTGAGCAGTAAATCCTCGAGGAAGTCGCCGCGGTATATTTGAACCGTAGACTCCAAGGCATTCAGACATTCCGGACAAGTCTGTAAATGCGTATGCGAATGACTGTGCGTGGCCATCAGC
The DNA here is from genome assembly GCA_964403875.1 of uncultured Anaerolinea sp. Classification (GTDB taxonomy): domain Bacteria; phylum Chloroflexota; class Anaerolineae; order Anaerolineales; family Anaerolineaceae; genus Anaerolinea. Next base: position 73,749 of record CAYOHX010000002.1, read on the forward strand.
TTGTTTGTGAATTCGTTCGTATCAAGCCAAATTTTTTCCCGTTCTATCTGCACCGTCTCTTCGGTGGTAAACAAAAACTCACTGGCCTTTTCTTCGGGTCCAATCATTCGACGGATTCCCAGAAGCGCCTGGCGCAAATTCATCCGAGCGTAATTTTCGGGGCGGTCGGGCCAGAAAAACTCCGCCACCGATTGGCGCATATGGGCTCGGTCGGCCTCCTGCGCCAGATACGCCAAAATGGCCCGTTCTTTCTTGGTACGCAGCAAATCAGTGACGTCCGTGTCATCCAGACGGACTTCAAAGGAACCAAGAAGTGACACATTGAGTCGTTGCATTTCTAATCTTAACTCACGCAAAATTCACGCCTAGTTCACAATCCCCCATCATCCGTTCATCATAATAGAAGTGGCATACCCAATCGTAACTCACAGGGGGGTTCACCAAAATGACAATCATCACGCAGCGTTTTGAAGGAAGAAAACCCATGGTCACACTGGATGGCTTTTTGCGAGACCCCAACCTTAAGCATCTTTCATTCCTTCTGCGTGTTTGGAGGGATGGCCAGGGAGGCGAATGGCATGCGACTTTGCAAAATGTAATTAACGGTGATTGTTACCATTTTGCTTCTCTTTATGAATTATACGTCAACTTACGCGAGTTTACGAACCAGATCGAGAAAGAAAATCTAAACGGGACGTTCGAACCTTTCCAGACTGCCTACTCAGACAAGATCGATTAGCCGCGAGCTAAAGGAGAAGACCTATCGACACCACCCCTGCCCTGATCCCCTGTGCTATATCCAACTGAATTGATTGAGGAGGATGTTATGAAATTCAAGAAGACCATTTTCTACATCGTATCGGTCACCGTCTTATTAGCGCTGACCTTTGGAACCGCGCTTGCGGATGATAGCACCATTTTCCGGCGCAACATCTCCAAGACACCCGCGGGTGAAACCGAATACGCCAGCATATCCTTTATGCGCTTCACTGTGCCGGCTCAAGGTGCGGACGGGGTACCAGTATCCCTCGAATATACCGCAGCCGATCTGGACGATGACACAGACAATGACCAGGTTGTCTACACCGCCCAAACCGCCAAACCGCTGGTTGCCAGCTACATTGACGAGGAGCATGCAGAAGATACCCTGCTCAGCGGTGTCAGCATTTTAGGAGGCCTGAGCATTGGCGAGTTCGATGCCTTTGTCGCTCACTCCCTGGATGATGGCGCTACCTGGAAGACAACCAATCTTTCCGAGTCCGCCGAAAAATCCTCGTTCTTCCTGGCGAATGGCACCGCCTACCCCGGGGATGTATATTCGGTGGTCCAGGCAACGGTTGGGAACCGCGTCATGGCAGCCTGGCTCAGCCGGTACTGCGACGAAGGTTCTCCACTCTATACCTTGGTCGATGAAGATGATGAGCAAGATTATAAAACGCTCCTTCAAGGAACTTACGGGCTACCCGATATGGCCGTAGATGATATTTGGGGCGTTGCTGGCACGCAGAAATCGGTCGATTTCACGCTCCAAGGCTTTCCCGAAGTAGGCGAAATCCCCTATGGCTGCGTCTGGACCGCTCGAGGCACCCTCATCCAAACTGGCACAGCCACGCCGGAAGGTGGGACGACCGCTGTTGACACTCACGATATTGTCTGGACCAAGCCCGAGCGATTGACTTCTGGCGTGCGCGATCCAAACCGCCTCGAGATCGACGGTGTGGACGGCGCGGGTTTTGCCATCACCTGGCAAGAAGACCCCGAAGGGCTGCGCCCCGGCTTGGGCCTTGGACCAGGCGAAGGTTGGTCTGGAGCCATTGTCAATGCCAAAACCGACATCTGGTACAGCTATATTAGCTGGGAAGATTACAACCTCGTCGGCGTCGACGGCGATTATGAATACGGCGAAGACATCATAACCCTTGAAGAATACTTCCTGGATGATGCGGGTGTACTGCTTGAAACCCTGGAAACCAATAAACCCAAGGTGGTTGTGCCAATGGCCATGCCGGTTCGCCTGACCGACAACAACATGTGCCTTTCTACGGACAAAACCAACACCACAGGTGATGATTACTGCTTCTCGAGCTTTGATTTCACCACCGGAACAATCACCGAGATGGATGAAGAAGGCTATGTTGCAACAGAAGCCGATTTCTGTGCCTCTTCGGTAACCTGGACTACCCCCGATGGTCAGCCGAAATTAGTGTGCGAAGCTGCTGATGGACGCGTGTTGAACGGGCGCATCGGCGCTTCCCGCGCGCGCATGACCCTCCAGCCTTACACAAAGCCGGACGGCTCGAAAGGCGCCTGGTTCATCATGGCCTACGAGGAGTCCAAGGCTCTGGGTGAATACTTACTCGGCGGGGTTGGCAGTGACACAGATCCAATCGATATCGGAAAGAATATCTGGTATCACACCTTTGATTTGCTTCACCCCGAAGTCGTACAACAGGGTGGCCTGCTCAATCAGCCAAGCGTCTACAGTCCCGAACTTGATTTCGGGTACAGCCGAACATATACAAACCTTGCTGGAGATTGGGAAGATTTATCCGATGGAATCACGCTCGACGATTTTCTGACTTTACCGGAGCCTGACCAATTCGGGAACACCATCTACGAAACCGAAATCGCCCGTCGATTCAGCCTGGTAGCTCAACCCGCGGCTAGCATGGGGGAATCACGAACGGTAGCGTACTTGCTTTACAAGCAAGGCACCCTCAATCAAGGAGGGCCAGCCGATATCTTTGCGCGCCGGATTGTGGTCCCCACGGATTTCGATCCCACTACAGATAATCCGTACGCGTACAGTAACATGGACTGCGGTGATGATGGTGATCTTTGGTTCCATCCGACGAATATCGACGGATCGATTAATCCCCGGTATCTCCAGGGGTTCTGCGGCGCTCCCGCAACCAATCTTTCTGGAACCACCATTGAAGGAATGGGGGAAATCGATAGCGGAGACACTTGCTACAGCGCGACAGACCCTAGCGCGTGCGCGGCCATATTCCCATGGGACGAAACCGTCGAAGTTGAGCAATTCCCGAAGGTGGCTGAGTGGTCTCAGTCCGGGGAATATTTCGATGGGACCAGTATGGTTTTATCGAATCCCTACGGTGGTGTCGCCGCCAGCAGCAACCTCGATGACCAGTCCTGGGAAAATCCGTTTGACGTGGCGAAGGGCCACCGCGGCTTCCTCGATGGAGATTTCCTCTTCATCATGTACGCCTGGTCCCCCAACTGGAAATCCAATTCTGTCGGCAACGACAAGTACAACCTGTATGTCCGCCGATCCTTCGATGGCGGAGAAACTTGGACAACCACTCCCGCGGAAGAACCTTGGTATGGGGAAGGTCTTACATCCACCGAGGGCACACTTGACCCGTCTTTGTGCGAGAACTATGGAATTGGCGGAAAAGACGACGATATCGAGAAGATTTGCTACGCTTACCAAGCTGGCGAATTTGAAATGGCGCGCAATGTGTCCCAGTTGACCGGAACCAAGGTCACCATCCTTGATCCTCGCTACACCCCCTCCGGTGGCATCAAGAAATTCACACTGCTTGACCTTTACGAAAATGCAGGACAGACTTTTAACTATGAAATTCCCCTGCATGAACAATTCGACGACATCACCGACGGCACCCTGGGAGAGACATTGGATCGAGATCGCTCAAAGTTCTTCGTGGTGTATGAAACCGGCGACAACACAACAGCAGCCGAAGGCGAACCCACTCCCCTCGATCTCTTCTACAGCCAGGCGACTCAATACGGCGACCTGTATGAATGGTACGATGTCGCAGATGGAGCATGGACGCAACATGAAGACCTGACCTACGGAACATCCCTGGACGATGATTATCGTTGGCCCTGGCTAGAAAAAGACCAGGAAGATCTTTCCGGTGAGGCGGCTCTGACCGCAAGTCCGTCCGGAGACTTCCTCTATGCCGACTGGTCGCAGTGGCGCGAAGACGAGTACGAAAACATCTTCGATAGTGACATCTGGTTCAGGCGCTTGTTCTACAGTGATGTTGATACGCTTCCTCAATTAATCATCCAGGATCCGCCGCTTGCAGCGATGTTCGACACCGATCAGGAGTTTGTTCTGAATGCCCTGGCCGTGGATTTCGACCAGTTCGGTGAGGGCAGCGACATCGTCGAATACGAATGGTCCGTGGATAGCAACATCCGCACAGACATCTCCGGCAGCCGCTTCAACGCTCCTCCTCGCACGCTCAGCAACGGCTGGCACACCTTCAGTGTTCGCGCCAAGGATAATGACGGCAAATGGTCCAAACCTGCGTACGTCAGAGTCCTCATCGTCGACGAAATTCACACCATCTTCCTGCCTTTGATGAAACGCTAAACGCGTAGCCGTACCCACCTATCTGCCTGCCCGGCTCACAACCGGGCAGGCATCCTGGGAAATAAACCATGTCCAAACTTCTCTCCCGCGCATTGATCCTATTCCTGCTGGCCGCTCTACTGCCAGTAGATTCAACGCGCGCGGAACTCCCCCAACCCAGCACCCTTTATTCCATCCTTTCGTCCAGCCCCATCTGGAGCACCTACGGGGGCATGGACGGAGCTGAGTACGGGCATTCGGTTGCGTCCGCGGGGGATATCAACAATGACGGCTACGACGATGTAGTCGTCGGCTCATACCAATTCAAAGTCGGCGACCCGATCGGGGCTGCTTTCATCTACCTGGGCGGGCCGACCGGACTATCTCAGACAGCCCACGCGACCCTGTACAGCCCGACCCTTGAGAAAGGCTCCTATTTTGGCTATGCGGTGTCCGGCGTCGGTGATGTGAATGCCGATGGTTATGCGGACATTATTGTCGGCGCGCCAAGCCACCACGAAGACGTACAGGGCGCCGGAGATAACGGCGCGGCTTATCTGTTTCTAGGCTCATCCACTGGGGTTCACCTCACCCCAGATTGGGACTTCATTGGCCCGAACGACTCACAATTTGGGGCGTCTGTGGCCGGAGCAGGGGATGTGAATGGAGACGGATATGATGATGTCCTCATAGGAGCTGTCCAATTCAGTCAACCAGAAATCGCCGAGGGCGCGGCGTACCTGTTCTTGGGTTCCGCCTCAGGACTCGAATCTTCACCTTCCTGGACGGTTCAGAGCAACTTGGTCTCCGCCCAACTCGGCTACGATGTAGCCGGGATTGGAGATCTCAACCATGATGGCTACGCCGATTTCGCCATCTCTGCCCCCACTGCTGATCTCCCTCCGCTTTCTGTGACCGACCCCATTCGTACGGATGCGGGCATGGTGTGGGTATTCTTGGGTTCCACCTCCGGTCCCGCTCCTTCTACACCCAATTGGACAGCGCAAGCCCTACAACCCAACACGCTCTTTGGCTCCTCCATCGATAGCGCTGGAGACGTAGACTCGAATGGCTACGTAGATCTGATCATCGGCGCGCGCGGAGTAGATAGCGCGCTGATGGATATTGGCGCCGCATACATTTACTATAACGACGCAGCCGGTTTGAGCGCCACGCCAGGTTGGGTTGTTACCAGTGATCAAACCTCTTCAGGCTTCGGCTCAGCGGTGACTGGCCTGGGGGATGTGAATATGGACGGCTACGATGACGTCGGCGTCGGAGCCTATCGCTACGACGGCGATCAGTCTTATGAAGGCATGGTCTTTGTCTTTAACGGCAGCAGCGCCGGGGCCTACAACATTCCATTCTGGTCTGCCGGTGGTGACAAAGCGGATTCCAAATTTGGCGCATCTCTTGCCGGAGCCGGAGACGTAAACGGAGACGGGCGTTATGACCTGATTGCTGGAGCGCCGTCTTATATGCGTGATCAAAAAACCAGAATGGGCGCCGCCTTTGTATTTCACGGCATGGCTACCGGCGATCTTCCCACGCTCTTCCACCATGTGTTTCTTCCAGTCCTTATCCGCTAGATTTATCGATTGAGGAATATCCGATGGCAACTCAAACACCCTTCATACGTTTTCGCCGCCAGGCCGCAGCCGCCGGAAAAAACGTCTCCGGCGAACAAAGCCGCTTGCAACAGGTAACCAACAGCCTGATCTTGCACCTGCATCCCGTGCGCGTGCCAGCCCAGGCCATCCGCTTCACCTATACCTGGGGGCTGGGAGGCATCTCGGCGGTCCTGGCGGTGGTGTTAGCCCTGACTGGGGTATTGCTCATGTTCCGCTACGATGCGCGCGTCGATTATGCCTACATCTCCATCCAAGCGCTTGAAACCGAGGTTGCGTTCGGTTCGCTCATTCGTGCTGCGCACCATTGGTCCGCCAATCTCCTGGTGATCTCATCATTCTTGCATCTTTTACGCGTACTTTTCACCGGATCCTATAAACAAGGCCGCACGGCCAACTGGATCATCGGTGTCATCTTGTTTGCCCTCGCCCTGGCGGCCAACTTCACCGGGTATCTCCTCCCCTGGGACCAGCTCGCCTATTGGGCGATCACGGTCAGCACCAGCCTGGTGGCCTACATCCCAGTGATCGGCAACGCCATTCGCACGTTTGCGCTGGGCGGCCCTCAGGTCGGACAGGCCGGTTTGAGCAATTTTTACGCCTTACATGTAGTGTTCATCCCCACATTACTTGCCACCCTCATGGGCTATCACTTCTGGAAAGTGCGCAAGAACGGAGGCATCTCTCAACCGCAGCCCAAAAATAACGAACGGGGAGAAATGTTGACCACCATCCCACATTTGGTCAATGTAGAATACGCTGCTGGGCTGGTCACCTTGTTGGTGGTTGCCATCTGGGCAATGACCACGCCCGCTCCGCTAGGCCCCATCGCCAACCCGCTCAACTCCCCCAACCCCGCCAAAGCCGCCTGGTATTTCGTCGGGCTACAAGAACTGCTCCTGCACATGCACCCTCTTTCAGCGCTGGGTCTGGTAGGCGTGCTCGGAGCCGCTCTCTTCTTGATCCCCTACATGGATAAAGACGAAAGAGATATCGGAATCTACTTTCGATCTCCACTTGGTAAACGCGCCGCCATTCTTAGCGCCATCACCGCCATTTACCTGATCCCCATCATGGTTGTCGTAGATGAATACTGGCTGAACATCCCCGCCTGGCTGCCCAATGTTCCCGCCGCCTGGACGATGGGTGTCATTCCCTTTGTTGCCAGCCTGGCAGTACTAGTGAGTATTTATTTCCTGATCCGCGGCTTGGTGAAATTCCAGGGAAAGCGCGCCGGGCATAGCGAGGCGATCCTGGGAGTATTTATCTTCATATTTACAGCTCTAATCATGCTTACCATCATCGGCAACTTCTTCCGTGGCCCGCACATGGCCCTGGTCTTACCGTTTTAGTCAGGAGGTCCTCAATGAGTGAAAATTCGCAATCGATCCCCTTTGACCAAATCGACCCGCACCGCCGAGCATTCTTGCAAGGCGCGCTCAGAATCCTGGGAGGCGTCCTGGTCTTGGAACTTGGCGGGGCCGGCTTGTTATTTTTACGCTCACGCAGCCTGGAAGGTGAATTTGGCGGCATAATCACCGTCGGACCGCTTTCCAACTTTTCTCCTGGCTCGGTAACAGAATTTGAGGAAGGCAATTTCTTCCTGATTTGCACTGCCGATGGCGGCTTCTTAGCAATCTATCGCCGCTGCCCGCATTTGGGTTGTACCGTCGAATGGATCGCTGAAAAAACAAAATTCTTCTGCCCATGCCATTCCGCCAGTTTCGATGGAAATGGTGAGTTCCAAACCTCGATTGTCTCGCGATCGTTGGATATTTTCCCGGTCATTTTTGAAGACGGAATGGTGAAGGTGAATACCGCTCAGCCTATCAATCGTGAACATCATTCGCCAGAGCAAATTAGCTACCCTTCATAGGTATACAAAACGGAGAGGCGAAGTATATGCAAAAATATTCGTGGATCAGTCTAGCGGCCCTCCTGGTCATGGTGATCGCCATTCCCATTTATGGTTTCATGGAAGAAGAACGCATGGAACAGGCGAAAATCAACCTGCGTAACGAATATGTCCAGGAAGGCATTGATTTATACGTTCAAAACTGCGCCTCCTGCCACGGTGCAGATGGATCCGGACTGGGCATGATGCCGCCGCTCAACAACCCTGCTTTGGCCGAAGCAAACGAAGATGCGCTCTTCAACACCATTGCCCGCGCCACGCATGGCACCGCTATGGCCGCCTGGCACGTCAGCGAAGGAGGGTATCTGAATGACTATCAGGTAAACGAACTGGTCGCCCTCATTCAACACACCGATTGGTCCACGGTTGAAACTGTGGCTTATGAGAAAGGTTTTGTTGAACCCCATGATCCCGCGACCGAGAGTGGCCTGGAATACCTGATTACCGAAGATGAAGAAGATCCCCATCAGTGCACCGATTGTCATGAAGAGCCAGCCTTGCATACTGAGCTCTTTGGCATCAATTGCGGTCGCTGCCATAATACCCTGGCCTGGACCCCCGCCGTCCTCACCCGGCACAACTTTGCTTTAGATCATGGCGGAGCCGGACAGGTGGATTGCAAAACCTGTCACCCCAACAATTATGTCCAATACGATTGCTACGCCTGCCACGAAGATCACCAGCAGGAAGAAATGATCACGGCCCATCAAACAGAAAATATTTACGAGTTCAGCCAATGCGCTCTCTGCCACCCAACCGGCGCGGCTGATGAGGCCCGGCAACTGCGCGAATCTAATCCAGAACTTTTCCCAGAGCAGCCTGCCGCCACCGAACAAACCCAAACCAACAATACCGGCACAGAAGGTCTACAGTTATCGATGGATCAAATCGGAACGGGAATTGCTATTCCTTAGGGTAAGTTCAGACAGAAAGGCGCGGAAACCTTTCTTGCATTCTGAACGGTGAGAGGAGATGTATGATTACCAAATTGTGGAAGAAATTTTTATTGAGACCCTGGTTTTATATTCGCTTCGCAGTTGTGATTGGATTTGTGCTTGGTTGTAGCGGCTTCCTTTATCTCAAAGTAACCCACCAACTAAGCCCAGGCCCGTTATCAACAGCCCATCAGGATCGCCCTTTAGGTGGGGTGTCATCGCACGCGGAACTTTCGGACGATTGCTCGCACTGCCATGTCCCAGTTCACTGCCTCAGCGACAGCACCTGCCAGGATTGCCACAAAGAGATCGCCGAGCAGCGAGATGACATCAACTCTCTTCATGGGCGGCTTCCCGGAGTTTCTCGCTGCCAGGCCTGCCATCCTGAGCACAATGGAGAACAAGCCGACCTGACGGAACTGGCTTTTACTAACGTGGACCACTACATGCTGGCCGAATTTGATCTGAAAAGCCACACGGTTGACTATGCTGGTGAGCAGATGACATGCAAATCATGCCACAGTCATGAGGATGGCAGTTTCTCAAAAGTCACGGACTGCCTCACCTGCCATTCGAACAACGATCATGATGGCATCGCGGCCCACATCGAAGAATTTGGGTCCAGTTGCACAGAGTGCCATGATGGGCAAGACCGTATGGTCCAGGGCTTCGAGCATGACCAGTTTGCGTTGACGGGTGGACACGCCAATCAAAATTGCGCAGACTGTCACAGCGACCAGCATTACGTCAATACAGACGCCACTTGCAGCGCATGTCATGCCGAGCCCGAGGTACACGCTGGTCAGTTTGGCGTCGATTGCATCCGCTGCCATACCGATGCCGCCTGGACCCCAGCCGAACTAAGGATTCATGCATTCTCTCTCGATCATGGAGATGAACCCATCGAGACTTGCGAAGAGTGCCACGTTGGGGCTTACACGGAATATACCTGTAACTCCTGTCACGATGAGGGTGAAATGGCAACAGCCCATGTCTCCCTGGATACCCGGGACATCCAAGGCTGTGCCGATTGCCACCCATCTGGCGGCGAAGACGAAACGCCGCTTCAGGCCAGGCCCCAAAGTGAGCCCGGAAATGATCTGGAGCCTCAGGGAAACAACCCCTCGATCCCCGAGACCGGGGATCGCTCAGATGAAAATGCCCCCGAAACCGGCCTGGCAAACCCCGAAGGGCAGCCACAAAATCAGGCCCAGAACAATGATCCGGTGACCAATCAGGACAACGCAAACGAGTCCGGAAAGGATAAGTGACAAAATGAAAAAGACACTGATCATCCTTGGAGTCATCAATGCCGGCCTGGTCTTCCTGGTCTTAGGCCTGCTTTTCCTCGCCGAGACGTACCCATTCCGCCCAGGCGGCATCCTTTTTGACGTCCAATCTTTTGCCGAAAGCACTCAGGTTCGTTTGACCAGCGATCCTGCTCGTCGCGCGGAAAGAAGCTTTGAACTGGTAGAACGTCGTCTGCTCGACCTGACTCTCAGCAAACCGCAGCACCTCAAGAAAGCCATCCTTGCGTTTGATGATAGCCTTTCTGCCGCCATCCGCAATATCGAAACCGTTCCCAACGATCAAAAAGAGGCATTATACAGAACGGTCGAGAAGATGCTCGTAAGGATTGATATCGTGCTGTCCGGATTGGAAAAGTCCGTTTCAAGCGATTCGTTGGCCACCATGCGCGAAAAAATCGCCGCCCTCCAGGCAGCTTCAACGCCTGTAGAAATCCAAAAAATTGTCCAGGAAAAACCCAAAACCCCCGCTCTGATTCTCTCTCAGGCAATTCCTTTCATCGGCGAGGAAGTCGATCACAGTATCTTCCCCCTAGAAGGTGGGCATGCGGACGTAGAGTGCGAAACCTGCCACGAAACCGGCGAGTATGCCGATACACCCAAAGAATGTGCTTCATGTCATACGTTGGATGAAGAGCTGGTTCTAGACACCGAATATCTCGCGTCAATGGCCAGAGCCGCCGGCCCCAATTACCCCTTGCATTATCAGGGCGATTGCGCCAATTGCCACGTGGACACCGAGTGGAGCGAGATCATTTACGATCATGCCCATGTATTCGATTGCGTTTCTTGCCACGCCGGAGATATTCCTCTGGAACAAGCCTCAGTTGACGAGACGCCTCGATTTGTCCGTAACGTGCTCTGGAAATACAACGCCAAACCGGCCACCGCAACCCAGGTTCACTACCCTGGAGATTGTAAGGACTGTCATACCAGCTTCGAAACCTGGGAAGAATACGAGTTCGATCACCATCAGGGTACCTGTCAGAGTTGCCATGGCGTTTACAATTTCACCGACATCTTTGAAACAGATGAATCCTGCTTACGCATCGATAGTTGTCAGGAATGCCACAACTATGACGGTCATGAGGAAAAATATCCAGGCGACTGCACCAACTGCCACACAGACGTGAACGATTGGCTCAACATCCAAGTGAACCACGACATCTACCCCAACTGCGTGCAATGCCATTTGGATGACAAGCCTAATCCCCACTCAGTGGGTCAGTGTTCTGACTGTCATGTGACCTCAAACTGGTCTAAAGTGTATTTCAAGCACGATGCTAGCACCACCAACTGTGCTTCCTGCCATGACGCGCCTCACGGCAATCTGGGAAGTGACTGTGGGACCTGCCACAGCACACTCACCTGGCGCGACAGTTCGATGTTCCACAACTTCACCAACTGCTCCAACTGCCATAACGCTCCCGCCGGGCATTATCCCGCCGCCTGCACAGCCTGCCATGTAACCGGTTCGTGGAGCAAGGTGTCCTTCAACCACACGGGCATCACGACCTGCACCCAATGCCACGCGGTTCCCAGCCATCACTACCCGGGCGCATGCTTATCTTGCCACAACACGAACAACTGGTCGTCGATCTCCTTTAACCACGCGGGGGTGACCACATGCAGCAATTGCCACCCCTCACCGAGTGGACACTATGCTGGAGATTGTAACCGGTGTCACATTACCGCCAATTGGACTCAAGTTCATTTTGACCACACCGGGTATACTACGTGCACTACTTGCCATGCCACTCCTTCCAACCACTACCCCGGCGACTGCACCTTGTGTCACAACACCTCTTCATGGGTCGATGCGTATTACTCACACAATTCCAATGACAACTGCACCAGTTGCCACGCCACTCCTTCAGGCCACTGGCCTGGACAATGCTCGAAATGCCACAATACCAATGAGTGGGTCAGTGTAGTCTTCGATCATACCGGGTACACCGACTGCAAATCCTGCCACGACCGCCCTGCGGACCATAGTCGAGGCCAGTGCTCCAAGTGCCACAACACAACCACCTGGTATCTCCCTCCAACCCCAACGGCGGTCATCACAACAGCGGTTCCCAGCGAAACCCCCAGCGTCACTCCAGAACCATCTGAAACCCCCAGCGTAACGCCTGATCCATCCGAGACCCCGAGTGAAACTCCTGATCCTTCGGAAACGCCAAGCGAGACACCCGATCCTTCGGAGACACCCAGTGAGACTCCCGATCCGAGCGACACCCCCGACCCTTCGGAGACTCAGGTCGAAGACCTCCTGCCCGTAGAGACACCTGTGCCGTAACTTCGAACACAAATCCGGCACAAATCCATCATCTAATCGGATCGAGGGTTGGCCCCCCTGCTGCCAACCCTCGATAATCTTAATCTCTACGACTTTTCAAGCGCCAAAGAAATCCCGCTCCACCGTTTCACACAATGTATGGTAAATGGGTACATGCCGCTCCTGAGTCTATGTTAATCCAGGCCGTAGTTGCCTTCTTTACGCCAAATATCGAGCATCTGGTCATAGCGGGACAGGCGCAATCCGGTATAGATGCAATTGCTCGTGGAAAAAATGTACCCACCTCCCGGCATCCCACTGCGCAACGCATAGCGCACAGAATCGGCTACTTCTTCATCAGTTCCGGTATCCAAGAGACCGCAATTCACGTTGCCGATTAGGCATACTTGATCGCCATACTTTCGCTTAACCTCGGCAATATCCACCCCAGCCTGTGGATCTAAAGAATGAAGCGCGTGCGGCTGGGTTTGGACGAGTTGGTCAAGAATAGGCATGATATTCCCATCCGTGTGCTTGATCACATAAAAGCCGAGGTCACGATACCCCTGGATTAACTTGGCCAGGTAGGGAGTGACAAACTCAGAGAACTGCCTTGGGCTCAAGAAAGGGCCGGAGTTTAAACAATAGTCGCTGCACAGAGCATAACCATCCAACCCACCCATTCGATGCTGCCGTTCAGCCTTGTCTAGCTGCGCGTCAATGGCACTGTCCATCTCAGCCTTCATCTTCTCTGGCTCATCTACCATACGGTAGCAGAATTCCTGCATGTGCTCGCCATCGGGAAGACTATAGGTCACGTCACCGTGCTTCATCAGAAAGAAGCGATCCCCTGAGAGCTCGCGGATCCAGTCGATCAGGCGGGCGCACTCTTCGAACGTGCCCGGGCTGGACTGCACCAGGATCGCGTTATGCTCGTATCGTTCGGCGATAGCAATGTATGTCTCCGCCATATCTCTGCGATGCATCTGGCGCTCTTTTTCTTCCATTTGGTCCCATTGATGATAAGCGCGCATCAAGGGGTGGACTCGTCCAAACGCCTCCATTGTCAGACGAAATTCCAATTCAAAATGTGGAACCCGACCGACAATTGGCTTTCGTTCCAGCGCGGCGATAAATCGGTCCCGGGGATTATCTGCATTCCATGAAAGTGAGTACATCTTATTCTTCCAAAAGGTTGGTTTCAACAATCGGCTTGGATGCGTCTCGGGGGACCCGCAGCGTCTTGATCTCACCGGGTAAGAACGAGGTTTCAATCACCCGATTCCACTGCGGCAGGCGAATGACGCCCACCACTGCCGCCTGTGTGGTTTCTACGGCGCGAATGATCAGATCATCGTTGTCCTCGGCCTGCTTCAACGTCGTGACCTGAACCTGGTCCGGCTTCACATCGATGAAAGAAGCGCTCAGTGGCAATTTCCCTTTTGGGTGACCCGTGCCAAACATGACCACCGGAGGTTGGTTAAGTAAGGCCGCCCTTGTCACCGTTCCCGCACTTTCCCAATTACCGGTATGAGGCAGCAGGGAGTAGTGAAATGTCTGAATCCCCTGGTCGATATATGCATAGTGGCCTTGCGGATCAAGCAGGGCAGGATCATGGTGGGCATACGCCGGGCTGCGTAAAACCGTCATGCCGATATCGCTCACATTCACATCCAGGCTGTATTTAGCATCATTGAGCAAGCTAAACCCATAACCGATTTCGCGATCGCGGGATGTTCCCGAAACATCCACCCACTGTTGGAAAGGCATCTCTTCACCATTGGCGAACATTTCAATATTGCCGTAAGCGATATCACGGTTCACCTTCATAAAGTCCACGTTTACCGGGAATCGCAGTTTGAGCATCTTCAACTGTTCGCGCCAATCTACCACTACCGATACATCGATTTGATCCATGTCCGGGTACATACAAAAATCCTGGACAAGTTTTGAGTTTCCATATACGCTTGTCACCCGCATCACTGATTTCACCGGACCATGTTCTACCAATCGCACTTGAGTAGCGACGAACTCACCAATTACTTCATTCCAACGGAAAATATTATGCCCCCAGGTGTCGCCGGGGTCATTCAACACCACTGCCCTGGCAGCTTCCCCCCTGAAAACTTCCACGCCCGCCACCTTATCCCGCAGACTGGCAATGGCTCCGTTCTCGGGATTGAACTCTAGCCTCAGACGAGTGTTTTCCAAGACAAGGTCGGAAGCTTTTACCTCAGCCGCTATTGCCGCTTTTTGCGATTCTCCTCCAGAAACCAACAGGCGGAAGGTTCGATACCCCAAAGCCGGCAACTGCGCCGTGAAACTTGTCCGCACCCGCCCTGTCGTTGTCGTCGATTGAACCATTTGGTGTGGTATTGCATGCCCAGATTCATCCAACAGGACGGCGTCAGCCATCCATGCCCTGGATTCAATCTCTACATTCGCTCTTACCGAACAGGCCAACGAGTTGAATACCACCAAAGGTCGAACATTCTCGTCCACCTCGAGCCGAATATCCCAGGCCAGTGCCTGAATGGCATCATTCAGATTACGGTCCGCAATCGCTATTGCCTCCCCAAAGCCATTTCGCGCATCATGATAAGCCGCCTCCAATGAGGTACCCGCCAGAATATCGTGGAACTGATTGAACAACACCTGTTTCCAGGCATGCCCATAATCGGATGGATAGGGCCTCCCCAACTGCCAATCCGCCACCGCGCTCCACTTCTCCGCAGCCTGCAGACGGTTCTCAGCCTGCCGGTTCCACTGCTTAATGCCCGAATGCACCGAAAAACAACCCTTCGCATGGTTCTGAAGCTCATCATGAACTACCGGAATCGTCCAGCCCTTTTCCCTGATCGCATCGAAGAAGGCATCAGGGGTCGAACATACGAGCCGCGCAGGAAATTGCTCGTCTTGATCCAACCTGTGGAGACTCTCAATGTTCTCGATAGTCGGGCCTCCTCCATGATTGCCTACCCCGTAAAAGCACATGAACTCGTCAACCGGGTCTTTCATCTCTCCGGCGCAGCGAAGCGCGTGGGCAGTCAGGTCTTTGCCCCACGAAAGATATTCAAAATGTATGCGGAAAGCCACCACCCGCGATCCATCTGCCGACTCCCACCAAAATAATCGCGCGGGCAAGCTGCGTTCATGAGGCATGGGCCGCAAGAACACGTAATGATCGATACCACTTTTTCGAAGAATTTGTGGGATGGTCGCGCTGTGCCCAAAACTATCCACATTGAAACCCGTGCGGGCCCCTCGCCCAAATTTCTGGCAAAAATAGCGCTGCGCGTATAAGCTGTGCCGGACAAATGACTCGCCACTGGGAATATTACAATCCGGTTCTACCCACCACCCACCGACAATACCCCAGCGCCCTTCTTTTACTCGCTGTTGAATTTCCGCGAACATTGCAGGATCTGATTTTTCAACCCACTCGTAAAAGGCAGCGGAGCTGGCCACGAATTGAAAATCCTCATACTCCTTCATCCGATCCAGCGCCGAGCGAAACGTCGCCTTCACTTCGTGGAAACCTTCTTGCCACTGCCACAACCACACGGGATCAATATGCGCGTTACCAATCATATGCAGCTTTTTCAATTTCATTCTTTTTCTCCAGGAAAGGTAATAACCGTTGGTGGGCAATCTAACTTGATTATGTCACAGACGGATAACTTTTTCCATTAGACTCTGGTTAAGCGATGGTCGATATGAGGGCTTCGACCTGCTGTCCAAAACGCTGAGTGCCAATGGTCGTATCCACCTCGATTTTGACGCGCCAGAGCTTTTCTCCTGCCGGCAGCCTCACCTGGAAACGAACCCATTCATGTTGATGAATCATGAACCGGACCCTCCGCAAGATTGCGGAAAAACGCTCAGCTTGAACGGCTCGCGGCGCCGGCCCAACCAGGCTGGTGTACTACGGCGAGAAAGAGCCAACCGCATAACCTCCGAGTTCTGTGGTTGGCTATACAGGATTTACCCGATTTAAGGACCGGTGGTTTTTCATCATCGATTCACCAGTGAGGAAGGTTTAGTGAATTGACGCAGCGGACCCTGAAAGTGTAGATAGCCGTGCTCATAGAGCTGCTGGTATATCGCAAAATTCTCGGCGTCAGGGCGGAAAGTCTCTTCACACTGCGCTCCCATTGCAATCAGAGCCTCATCAGCAGAATGATAGACTCCGCAGCCGATTCCAGCAGCCATCGCCGCGCCGACAAGGGTGGCTTCGGGTTCTGAAGAGACTGCGATTTCACAGCCAGATACATCCGCTTTAATCTGCATCCAGGCCGTGTAACGCGTGCCACCGCCCGCCGCAATCAAAGAGTGGATCGGCAGTCCCGTCATGCGTTCCCCAGCCCGCCGGATGAACTCCAATTCGTAAGCCGTCCCTTCCAAAACAGCTTTGAACAAATCCTCCAAGCGATGTTCATTGGTTAATCCGATGATTGCGCCCCTCGCCATGGGGTCCACATGGGGCGAGCCGCTGCCTAACAAATACGGGAAATAAAGAATTCCAGTCGGTCGCGGACCAGCGCTGCGCAACAACAACTCCAGGTCCTGATAGGAAGGCATCGTGGGCATCATTCCCCGCACCCACTCAACCGATCCCCCTGAAGCCGATAAACCGCCCATCCAATACCCCAGGCCTTCCGCTACATGACAGCCATAATGCAGCCCGTTGTGGTAATCCGCAATCGTCAGGGGGCGTTCCGGGAGTACGCCAATCATGGTTTCCGCCGTGCCCATCGAGTCGAATACCACGCCCGGTTGAATGACCCCCATGGCCAGTGAGGCGCACACATGGTCGTGTCCGCACACTGCTACAGGAATGCCTGTCGGTAGCCCAGCTTTGCTCTCGTTCACCTTGCCAATAGGTGTCCCACTTTGGTACGCAGGCGGAAACAGATTAGCCGAAAGCCCCCACGCTTTGAGCCAGTCGGAATCCCAACATTTCTCGGCTACACGAAAAGCAAGAGTGCGCCCAGCCAGAGAGTAATCGGTGCCAAACACTCTGGTCAGCCAAAAGGCCACAAAATCAGCCGCCGAAAGCCAAACCGCATTCTCGGTAGAACAGGCTTGATCCCGACAGAGCCAAAGGATTTTTGCCAGACTTGATTTAAAATTGACCTTCAATCCGTACTTGAGATAGCACTCCATCGGATCGATGCGTTCATGAATGCGCTGCGCAAATGGCTGCGCGGCGGTTTCGAACCAGGGTATTAACGAAGATCGGGCTTGCCCCGTGGATCGGTCGATGATCAGACCGGTTTCCGCCATGCTGGCAACCCCAATAGCGGCGATGGGATCCGTATGGTCGCGGGTTACTTCCTCGATCGCAGCGGCCACAATATCAAGGATTTCTTGCGGCTCATAATATACCCACCCTTCACGGGATTGTCTGGAGATGGTTGGACGGCTGGCAATTTTAATGACCGCCCCCTTTTCATCAAAGAGGCCCGCTTTACAATGGGTTGTACCAATGTCGATCGAAACCAGAGTCATAAAGATCGTACCAGGGTTCTATAATCTCGCATTTTCACAGATCCCCCCCAGAAATGAGCTATCTGGGATATGATACCACTTTACTCGGCGCTAGCACCGTAGCTAATCAAGGATTGAACGTTTAAACCCGCAACCTGTTTGAGATCAGCAAAGGAGTTCTTGTGCCTGTCAGCACCCTTCGTATTATGATAGCTATATTTCTCATTGCTCACGGCTGGATCCATTTCAGCCTGACGACCGTTCCAGTCCCAGCGCCCGGAGCGTTACGGACTCCGTTCTTTCCCACCTGGAAGCGTCCAGACATCGACCCTCTCTGGCCCGCAGCGCGCCTGAAGCTGCCGTCGAACACAATCCGTGTACTCGGATCAACATTGTGGGTATCCACGGTGATAGGTTTCTGCCTGGCTGGCCTGGCGTTATTGGCCTTTCCTGGCATAACGCTCCTCTGGCAAATCACCGCCGGCTTTGGAGCTGCAACCTCACTCATTCTGTTGGGTTTATTCTGGCATCCCTGGCTGCCCATCGGCATTTTGATCGATTTGGTAGTGATCGCAGGGTTGATCCTCCGCTTCCCAGCAACTTTATTTCTAAATTAATCCTTGCCTAATCCATTTCACCTGAAGGAAACTGCCACAATGTCGCCGCAGCTCGGTTTCCACATTTTTGCGTGGATTGTAACCGCCGGAGCAATCTTCAAGCCTGTCTGGACTCGCATTTTCGGAAGCATCGGTTAAAATGGCTTCCTATGCTCACCTCAAACGACCGCGCAAAATGGCTGATTCTGGTCCTTTCCGTTCTGACCAACATGATCAATATCGCCATTCCATCGATGGGAATGTCGGTACTGGCGGATGAAATTTCCCGGAGTCTGGATCTGAGTCTGGTTCAGGTTGGTGTGGTATGGGGCATTGGCTCCCTACCTATGATCTTGACCGCTCTGATCGGAGGCGCTGTGGGCGACAAGTTGGGCTCCAAGCGCATCCTGGCAGCAGGCAGTCTACTTGTGGGTGTCTTCGGCGCAGCCCGCGGTCTGGCCAATGACTTTTTAAGCCTGGTTTTTCTGGTATTGGTGATAGGCGCATTGGCTCCGATCATATCGATGAATACAATCAAAACCGTTGGCCAGTGGTTTCCATCGCGTCAGCTTGGGCTTGCCAACGGAGTCTTATCGATGGGTATGGCGCTGGGCTTTATGCTCGGCGCCATGCTCAGCGCAACCGTGCTTTCTCCGTTCCTGGGCGGATGGCGATATGTACTGATCACCTATGGGATTGTTGGCGCTCTCTTCAGCGTCCCCTGGCTTCTTGTTCCACCTCCTCCACAACATCAACTTCTTTCCGGAACGCAGCCACGCGCGTCGATCAAAACATCCGTTTTAGCAGTCATGCGGCTCAAAAACGTCTGGCTGCTTGGATTATCCTTAATGGGTTTTGGCGGATGCGTACAAGGACTGCTTGGATACCTGCCCTTATACTTGCGCTCCGCGGGCTGGGAAGGCGCTCTGGCAGATAGCGCCTTAACGCTCTTTCACACCGTCAGCTTGTTGTTCGTCCTACCCATTTCACTCTGGTCTGACCGCCTCAAGTCGCGCAAGAGTCTGCTCGTCATCGCTGCCTTAATGATTTCACTGGGAACAGGGTTACTGACTGTGGCCAGTGGCGGCCTGGTATGGGTAGCCGTGTTTATCGCAGGCTTTGCCCGCGACGCTGCGATGGCGATCTTCTTCACAATGGTCATGGAAACCCGAGGGGTTGGCGGGCAATATGCTGGGACTGCAACCGGCTTGACCATGGCCTTGAGCGCCATCGGTTCAACATTCTCTCCCCCGCTAGGCAACAGCCTGGCTAGCTGGCAGCCTGGCGCTCCATTCGTCCTTTGGTCGGCCCTGGCGTTGGTTGGTCTTTTCTGCCTGACTCAAGTAAAAGATGAAAGGCAGCCCGCAGGATTTGCCTAAGCCAGTTCAACAAGCTTCGCCCAGCCAATTCGTGAACGGCCAGTTCGGTCTCGGTAGGCTCATCCGAACTTCCCTTTCGCGCGCCAGAAATACCGTTCTCTTTCCCTTTAACCATTAACTACATGGGTTGAAATTCGAGTACCAGAACATCGGATATAATCTTTTTATGCTTCCACTGCTGCGCACAAAAACGATCCTTCCTCCACCTCGCCCGAAACGGGTTCAACGTCTGCGTCTCATGAAGCAGCTAGAAGAAGGTATGCTGCGGGCTTTAACCCTGGTGGTTGCGCCAGCCGGTTTTGGAAAGACTACCCTGGTCGTGGATTGGGCCCACTCCGTGCGTTATCCGGTAGCCTGGTTATCCCTTGACGCTGAAGATCATTCCGCGGAGCGGTTCCTATCGTATCTCATCCAGGCTATCCAATCTATACAGGATACAGCCGGGCAATCAGCGCTTACCTTGCTTCACAGCGGGCAAAAAATCCCCCTGGAAGTTCTCCTCTCAACATTCCTCAATGACTTGAGTGAAATCCCCCATGATTTCGCAGTCATTCTGGATGACTATCATACTTGCGAGGGTTCCGAGATTGCTCGCATCGTGAATTTCCTGGTGGAACACCGTCCGTCTTGCTTCCACCTGGTTATAGTCAGCCGAACAACGCCGGCCCTTCACTTGACCCGGATGAGAGCTACTGACCAGATCGTCGAAATTACCGCCGCCGATCTGCGCTTCACAGATCAAGAAATTCAGATCTTTGTTGAGGATGTCCTCGGCGCACACCTCACATCCAGGCAAATCAGCGGGTTGAGTCTCTCCACAGAGGGCTGGGCTGTCGGATTGCAGTTAGCAGGGATGACGTTGGCTCGTCAAACCGAACGCTGGACACTGCCTGCCGGGCAAGAACATATTTTTAATTACCTGGCTGGAGAGGTCTTTTCACGCGAGACCCCCGAAACGCAAACCTTCCTCAAAGTTACCGCGCTGTTCGATCGCTTTTGTTTATCGCTATGCGAGTACCTCTACGCAACACCTGAGTTCCAGGCATTCCACGAGACCCTCGGCGCCTCAGCGCAACCGCAGGTAACTGTAACCCCATCCGAAATTCTCAGATACATAGATCAATCCAACTTGTTTCTGGTCTCACTGGATCCAAAACGTACCTGGTTTCGGTATCACGCCTTGTTTACCGAGTTTCTCCGCAGTCCGCTGCCTCCTGATCCTGCTCGCGCGCTTCTACGCGTGGCAGTAGATTGGTTTGAGCAAAATGGCCTGGTCGAAGACGCAATTCAGTTGGCCCTGAGAGCCGGCGATGATGATCGGGCCGCGAACTTACTGGAAGCGGTTTACCGTGACCTTCTTATCCACGGCGAACACGCCCGATTACTGGATTGGTTGAATAGACTCCCTTCTTCGATGATTTCCAACCGCCCCCGCCTGGCGCTGGCAAAAGCGTGGATTGGCGCAATCCTTTTTGACATGGTCATGGCCGATACTGCCGCACAACTGGTCGAGCCCAAAATTCCTGCCGGCGAGCCGGGAAATCTTATCCGAGGCGAGTTGCTAACACTGCGCATCCTGATTGAATCCTTCCAGGGAATCAGCTCATCTACAGAACATTACAACGAAGCTTTTGTGCTTTTATCCGAGCAGGATGATTTTTTGCACAACTTACTTCACTTTAATCTGGGTCTCACCCATGTGATCCGAGGTGAAACGGCTCTGGCGATCGAATCATTATCGGAAGCTGTCCGATTATCGGAGAAACTTGACAACCACCTGGTGATGGTAGTCGCTGGCACCCAATTGGGCGAGCAGTTGCAAATCCACGGCGAACTTGCAAAGGCAGAACGGGTTTTTCAACACGTCATCCGCTACACGCAAGAGACGATCGGCGAACGCTCGCCCATTCAGGGAATGCCCCTGGTCAGTTACGCCGATCTATTGCGTGAGCTGAACCGGATCGATGAAGCCATTGCCTGCGCGACTCAGGGCATCGCGTACTGCCAAATCTGGCAGCCGTTAGCCAGCCTGGACGGTTGGCTTACGATGGCTCGCCTGGAAGCTGGGCGGAAAAACTCTCAGGCCAGTTACCAATACCTGGAACAAGCCACCCACGCAACTGAAAACACCGTCACGATTATGGATGACACGTTCGTCTCCGTACAACGTGTCCGAGCGCATTTGGTTCAGAAAGATTTAGCAGCCGCTGAGTATTGGATTAAACTCCAACGGCTCAAAGAACTACTGCCGGAGATGTACCCCCATCTCCAAGATTTGGCTTACCTGACCTTCTTACGCGTAGATTTTCTCTCAGGTCGCCGCAGTCCGGAAGAAATCGTCGCCGAACTGGAAGCTCAGCGCCCTTCTCTTGAGTTACGGGAACGAACTTCCGCGCTCATCGAGGCGATACTCCTGTCTGTCTTAGCCCTGGATGCCGCCGGGAAACCATCCCTATCAGCCGCCGCATTAAACCAAGCACTTACCTTGGCCTCCCAATGCGGTTATATTCGCCTGGTTGTCGATGAAGGCCCAGCCCTGTTAGCTCTCATCAAGAAATATCACGACCAGTTGACCACCTCGCCAGAGTATGTAGAGAAAATTTCTCAGTTGATCGAGCCCGCAGGCAAAATGGAATCCGCGCCCCGTGGAAACGATCTACCTCTCACTCGGCGGGAGCTTGATATTCTGGCGCTGATAGCGGTGGGAATGAGCAATCAGGAAATCGCAGTAAAACGGGTATTAACTGTGAACACGGTAAAGAAGCATGTCGCGAACATCTTAAGCAAATTGGGAGTCGCCAACCGAACCCAGGCGGTGGCGCTCGCAAGACAAAAGGGTTGGATCACCTAAAAATACTACTTTTCTACTCCTTTTGAGGGCCGACAAATTCCTCCCCGGAGCGTATCCTTGTAAAAAAAAGATACAGCCGGGGAGTTGTGATTGCTTTCCTTGAGGTGAAAGCGGCTCTCCAAAAGGAGTATTGTGAACGCGTTAATTCACCTGAGGGACGTCACGAAAACCTATCGCACTGATGCTGGAGAATTTCAGGCCCTCCAGGGAGTGAACCTCGATGTCGAGACGGGCGAATTTGTCGCCATCGTCGGCAAATCCGGAAGTGGCAAAACCACCCTGATCAACATGATCACCGGCCTCGACCGTCCTACGCGCGGAGAAGTTTTGATCGGCGGAACAATGGTCGAGAAACTCAGCGAAAACCACCTTGCCGCCTGGCGTGGAAAAACCATCGGGGTCGTGTTCCAATTCTTCCAACTTCTGCCGACGCTCACTGCCGTGGAAAACGTCATGCTTCCTATGGATTTTTGCGCCACGCCGCAACCTGGGCAACGGCGGGAACGCGCTTTAGAACTGCTCAGCCTGATGGAAATGGAAGCCCATGCCACCAAGCTTCCTGCCCGGTTATCAGGAGGACAGCAGCAGCGGGTGGCCATTGCACGCGCCCTGGCCACCGACCCGCCTATCCTGGCGGCTGATGAACCCACCGGCAACCTCGATTCCAAGACAGCCGGGTCCGTGTTTTCTCTGTTTGAAAGGTTGGCTGGTTTGGGTAAAACCATCCTCATGGTTACGCACGACCCCGATTTAGCCCGTCGGGCAGGTCGGCAACTCCACATTGCCGATGGCGAAATCATCAGCGACAGTAACGGCAAAGGAGAGCTATGATCCGTTGGACGAAAGTAATCCGTGACCTGTGGAACAACCGGGCACGCACTGTACTGGTCATTTTGTCTATCGCTGTTGGTGTATTTGCAGTTGGGATGATTGCCGCTTCAAGAGAAGCGCTCACGGCCTCTCTTAACCAACAATACGCAGCCATACATCCTGCCGACGCTATCCTGCTCACAGAACCCGCGTTGAATGAAGAATTCGTAGAAAGCATCCGGCACATCCGTGGTGTTCAGGCGGTTGAAGGGCGACGGTCTTTAGCCTTACGACTTTCGTTGGATGGCGGTGGAGCAACCTGGCGCGACCTCACATTATACGCGCTCGAAGACTACGATGACCAGCAGTTGTTGTTCGTTCGACCCCAGGATGGCGTTTGGCCACCCGAGAAAGGCCAGGTGCTGCTCGAGCGTTCATCAATGAGTTACCTCGGCCTCTCCCAGGGAGACGAAATTTTGGTGAAAACACCAGACGGTCGCCAATTCAGACTGGTCGTAACTGGCCGCGCCCACGACCTTTACCGGGTCCCTCCGGTCATCGAAGGCTGGGTATTTGGATACGTGAGCATGGATACCTTGCGCTGGATGGGTGAATCTGAAGCATATAACGAGGTATATATCCGGGCGGAGGCAAGTCATTTGGTTCGCTCGCTTGCAGATAAGGCAGCCGATCGCATCGAGGGTCTGGGCCTTCCGGTTTACCAAAAGACCCTCCCCAACGCCGGCGAACATCCTCTCAATTACATCATCACCACCATCTTGCTTTTGCTTAGCTTGATCGCGGCCATGTCGATGGGTCTCAGCGCCTTGCTCGTCATCAATGTTATTTCAGCGCTCATCGCCCAGCAGGAACGACAAATTGGCATCATGAAAGCCATTGGGGCGCGCTCGGGTCAGGTAATCGCAATGTATTTCGCGTTGGTCGGTATTCTCGGGGTGGCTGCTTGCCTGATCGCCGTGCCGTTCAGCTTTTTAGGAGCAAGAGCCCTGAGCAGTTTTGTTGCCGAGATGATCAACTTCGACCCGCCTGTTGTTCACTTCACGGCTCAGGGGCTACTGCTCCAGTTAGGAGTCGGTCTGATCATCCCCCTAATTGCCGCCACTCCTGCCATCATTAATGGCACCCAGGTCTCACCGGCGCGCGTATTGAGCGAATATGGCATAAGCCAGGTTTGGTCCGGCTCAGGAAGCCTGGACCAAGCCTTGTCTCGCCTCCCCCGCATGACACGGGGAACCCTGTTAGCTTTACGAAACCCATTTCGGAAGCGCGGGCGGTTAATCCTCTCGTTGATCACCCTGGTTTTCGCCGGGGCGGTCTTCATGGCGATCATCAACCTGCAAACCTCTCTCAACGATGCGCTCAACGAAATGTTTGCCTTCTGGCAGTACGACGCCTGGTTGATCGTCGAAGGCCACGTCCCGGTCGAGCGGCTGATTGCCGAAGCCAAGACGATTCCTGGGGTTGTGGAGGCGGAAGGTTGGGGCTTCACTCTGGGGCGTTACGTCCGCCCCGATGGGACCGAAAGCGACAACCTCTATCTGCTTGCCCCACCTGCGGAAACCCGCCTGATCGACCCGCCGATCATTGCGGGGCGGGGGTTGTTGCCAGGCGATGACAAAGCCATTTTAGTAAGCCCTGGTCTGCTGGCAAACGAGCCGTCTCTCCAATTGGGAAGCCCAATGAACGTGAAGATCGAGGGCCGGGAGGAGACCTACACAATCGTAGGGATCGTCAACATGATGGGCAACAGCACAATCGGCTACTTCTCGATCATGGATTACGCGGCCTATGCCCGGCACGTCCGGGAGCCCAACCGCGCCAATGCTGTCATTCTGACCCTTGCCCCCCGATCACTCCTTGAACAAAGGACCGTTACCAGCAGCGTTGAGAAGCGTTACGACCAGGCTGACATAGAAGTTATTTCAACTTTCTTGATCTCTGAAGAGCGAGAGGAAATTAACGCAGCTTTTGGGATCATTGTCGCCCTACTTATGGTAATGACCATCGTGCTGGCCTCGGTTGGCGGTTTGGGACTGGCCGGAACGATGAGTCTGAATGTCATTGAGCGCACCCGAGAAATTGGCGTAATGCGCGCCTACGGCGCGTCTAGCGCAGCCGTCTTCCGTATCGTCATCATCGAAGGATTGCTGATTGGCTTGATGAGCTGGACTCTCAGCATCGGCTTGAGCTATCCACTCGGAGCCCTCTTGGGGCGCAATATTGGATTGTCATTCATGGATTACCCCCTCCCACCGGTCATCGCGCCGATCGGTATCGTAGCCTGGGCAATCCTGGTTGTCATCATCTCCATTGTTGCCAGTGTCTTCCCGGCCTTACGCGCTGTGCGTCTGACCGTCACGGAAATTCTGGCTTACGAATAAATTGATTATTGCAACTCACCATTTGATGAAACGGAGCACATCATGAATAAGAAAACCCTCGCCCTAATGGTTACCTTCCTCGTTCTCGCGTTGGCTTTGTCCGGTTGTGGGACCACGCCCGTCCCCACTGCCCAGGCGCAAATTGCCGAGACAGCTCTCACCGCAGAGGCGATCTCTGCCGAGGGCACGTTAATCCCCATCTCCACTGCTGCACTAACCTTCGCTCAGGGTGGGTTGGTCGCCGAAGTGCTGGTCCAACCTGGTGATTCAATCTCAGCGGGCGAGGTAGTGGCCAGGTTGGTGGGCATAGAGGCCGTGCAGGCTGAGTTAGCCGCTGCCCAATTGGAGCAAATTCAAGCCTCCCAAGCCCTCGACCAAATGAAGCGCACATCAACGCTTAACGCTGCTCAAACGGAAAAAAACCTGGTAGATGCGCAAAAAGCGTACGAACTACTTGCGACCGGATGGAACCTGGGCAATGCTGAAGGAGCAACCGACCTGGAATTGGCCCTGGATGATTATGTTTTCGCCGAAAAGGTCTTCCGCGAATCTCGCGATAAGCTAGACAGCCTTTTGGATAAGGACGAGAACAACCGCGAAAGAAAGGATGCGCAAGAGGACTTTGATGAGGATTGGGAGTCCCTCACCGAAACCTATGCCGATCTTCAAGAAGCCCTGGCTGGTAATGACCGTCCTCTGGACGAACGGCAGGCTGCCCTGCTCAATGCGGTTGCAACTCTGGAAACAGCGCGTGAAAATCTATCCCGTATAAATAGCGCTAACCTAGACCCCGAGAAGCTCGATCTAGCCGAAGCCCGTCTGGCCGCGGCCCAACAACATGCCGCCGCTGCAACAGAGGCCTTGGCGCACTATGAGTTACGATCGCCCATCTCAGGGGTTGTTCAATCGATTCATGAGATGAAAGCAGGCCAAGTCGCCGCACCCGGTCAATCGATCATCTACATCGCAAATCTCACCCAGTGGAAAGTGCAAACCAAGGACCTTGCCGAAATCGATATCGCCAGGGTTACCCTGGGGCAAGCCGCTGTTATCAAGCTGGATGCCTTCCCAGGTGAGGAGTTCACCGGTAAGGTGACTGCCATGGATCCCTTCGGAGTCGAATATTTGGGGGATATGACCTACCAAGTCACCATCACCCTGGATACGGCCGATCCACGGTTTCTATGGAATATGACCGCTACCGTGACAGTTAATTAGCTTTCTGTCCACCAAAACCATCATTAATACGCTTGCGGGCTTTCCCAATCATCGTCCATGCCTTCGGCCAGAAATCAGTGTAGAAAACATTCGGTAATTCTTTCCGAGTCAAAGAGAGAGCGGTGGGGACTTCCCGCCGCTCCCTCTTGCTTGATAACGCTAGGTTCTTGCGACCCTGGAGTACACGTCCAACGCTCTTTGTCGAGCAAAGGCGTGCTCCACGATTGGCGCGGGGTAATGTTTGGGACGATCGCCAGGAGATAACAACCAGGGTTCATGAATAAATGTATCTGGAAGATTAGCTAGCTCAGGGACCCATCTCCGAACATATATCCCTTCTGGATCGAATTTCTTTCCCTGCAACACCGGATTGAACACCCGGAAATATGGCGCCGCATCGGTGCCTGTTCCTGCTACCCATTGCCAGCCACCGTTATTGGCAGCAGGATCACCATCTACCAACATGCGCATGAACCAGCGTTCTCCCTCTTGCCAGTTGATGAGCAAGTGTTTAACCAGGAATGAAGCGACAATCATCCTCGCTCGATTATGCATCCATCCGGTTGCTGCCAGTTGCCGCATTCCCGCGTCAACGACCGGATAACCAGTCTGCCCTTCCCGCCAGGCCAATAATTCATCCGGAGCATTCCTCCAAGTCAGTCCCCGAAAGCGAGGGCTGAATGACTCTTGAAGAACATTCGGGAAATGGTAGAGAATTGATTGGTAGAACTCCCTCCAGATCAGCTCATTCACCCAGGACTCGCTGCCCTTCCTGGTTCGAGGCTCTTTTGTTTGTTCAGCCACCTTCATTGCGCCCAAAACTGCTGCGCGCGCCGATAGCATACCAAAACGGAGGTAAGGCGAGAGCCCAGATGTTCCTTCAAGCCCCATCTGGTTTCGGTCCTCCGTATAGTCAATCATCGCTCCATTGATAAACATTTCTAGTCGCCGCTGGGCCTCGGCTTCACCAGGTTGAAAATCCTCCGGAACAGGCATCTCGGGTATGGGGTCTGATCGAAGTTGAAGAACCGGTGGTAGCTGCGTTGGGGCAGGCAAGGTATGCCCATCCAAAGGCAGCGCTTTCCAGGCTTTGCTGTATGGAGTGAATATCGTATAAGGGCTCCCATCCGCCTTTGCTATGGCACCCATAGGATGCATTCCCAATCCTTGCGTCAAGCGAAGTTCAACCAACCTTCCCACAATCTCATCTCGTTTACGCGCATAGGGTGTAATATCTGCTTCCGCAGTAACACCTGTAGCGGAAGCTTCCTCTACAATCCGCGGTATCTCTTCCTCCGGTCTTCCCCGCCGGATGATCAGATCCGAGTTCCGCTTGCGAAGGTCAGCCTGCAATGATCTCAACCCTCCCATTAAGAAAGCGTGCCGTTTTTCGGCGGGCGCAGACAGAAGATGTTCGTCAAGAATAAACACTGGAATTACACTGCCACCCGCATCAAGAGCAGCAGTCAAAGCAGTATTATCCGCCAAACGAAGGTCGCGCCGAATCCACCAAATACTCGTCATTTCCTTTTCGCGCCAGCCTAGTGCCGACCACCTCTCGCCAGTTCCATAATTTCATCATGCCCGGCGTAAATGCGGACCAACTTTCCATCCTGCATCAACAAAACACGGTCCACGAACTCGCACATACGAAGATCGTGAGTCACCATGATTCCAGCCCGTTTTTGCTCATGGATCAATCCAGCAAAGGTCTCGACTACCTGGTAAGCACGTTCCGTGTCCAGGCTAGCTGTCGGCTCATCTGCCAGCACGAGGCTTGGATTATGAATCAGCGCCCTCGCAATGGCCACGCGCTGCTGCTGCCCACCCGACATTTGCCCTGGCAGGTTGTGCATCCGCTCACCTAACCCTAAGCGGGCGAGTAATTCACGCGCGCGAAGTTTGCCTACCTTGTCAAGTTTATCGTTAAGCCTAAGCATCAATTCCACATTCTCAACAGCACTTAAATAAGGCACAAGGTTGTTCGCTTGGAATGTGAAGCCGATTTTTTCACGCCTTAACGCTACTCGCTCAACATCGTTCATCTCCGCCAGATCTTGTCCGTCCAGCAAGATTTGACCCGAGCTAGGTTGCAATAACGCCGCTAACATGGACAACATAGTGGTCTTGCCGCTCCCAGAGGGGCCCACCAGTGCTACAAATTCACCCGCTCCAACTTGCAGGGAAACATCATCCACCGCAAAAATCGTTCCGGAATCGGACTGATACTGCTTCACGACCGACTTGGTTTCCAAAGCAAATTGTGGTACAGAAGTCTCGTTCATGATGATAACCCTAAAGCTTTCAGCGGCTCAATACGTACCGCATATCGGATGGAAACCAGCCCGCCCAGTGGTCCAATCAACAGCAAAGCAACAATCGCCAACGCGGAAGTTGTCCCATTGAACACGATGGGCACGGTAGGTGGGAAGAAAAGCGAGAACGAAAAGGCTAACAAAGCCCCAATCGTGACCCCAATCACGGTCACCACCACAATCTGAATGACGGACGAGGCCGCCACCAACGGGTTCGCTGTCCCAATGGCCTTTAGAACGCCAATCTGAGCCACCTTCTGCAGAATTTGGATCTGGAAGAAGCCGCCAATCACCAACAAGCCAATGAAAAGGGTGAAACCTCCCTGGGTATTCAGTGTGCTTTGTTGGGCAGAGTACCCTGGTAAAGCCTGGATCGACTCGGTTTTGGTGGCAACTGCCACATTATCTACCTGGTTCTCCAACAATGATGTCACTTCATCGATCCGAGTCGGGTCTTCTAGTTTCACCAGAAGCACATTCGCCACAGGATTGGAGGCGTTCACTTCCGCTTCCGATTTTGGCCGAATGCGATCCCAGGTATAAAAAGGCACGAAGATCGATGGTTGCAGCGAGTATTGTTGTCCGTCTGCAATCCCCACAATTTTCAGTTCATAGAACTCATCTCGCGTGCCTTGAGTGACCCGAACAGTAAGAGTGCTCCCAACCTGCAAGCCACTGCGGAAAGCAGTATTCTTGTCGATCACTACTTCTTTGGCCAGATCGGTGCTCAATTGTGCACCCTCCACCACTCGCGGCTCGCCAACTCGGCCGGGCTCAACGCCCAACAACGCAACCTTCAAGGGCTCTTCCTGATCAGGCAAAACTAGATTTGCGCTGGAAGTTCCCAGCATGCCCGCATCAGCAACACCATCCACCCGCCGCACTGAAGCAAGCCGGTCCCGGCTGAGGCGGCTAGCGGAGATGATGAAATCCGATTTCGCCTGGTAAACAAGCAAATCCGCATCCAGCTTAGAAATATACTCACGGTTGCCGTTTCCAAGACCTTCACCCAGCGCTGCGATGAATAGCACCAATAGGGTAATCAAGGCGATCACCAGGCTCACCAACAGGAATCTACCCCTGTTTCGCCAAACCTCTTTGACCGCAAGATACCCCGAAATTGTCAACAGTTGTTTCATGCTACCCTCCCAGGGGTTAGGGCTCCATGTGAACAGTGGCGGTCATACCCCAGCGAAGGCTCGGGTCGCCATTTTCCAAACGGATGGTAACGGTATAGGTCGTATCGCCGCGCTTAATTTCGGAGCGCATGTTAATATCCACAACTTCGCCTGTGATGGTCAAATCGGGAACCGCATCAAAGAAGATCGCGACCTTTTGGCCCAACTCAACACTAGCAACGTCAATTTCAGTCAGGTTATCAGTCTTGACCAACCAGGTCGAGTAATCAGCCAGGGTGAAAACCGGCTGCCCAGCCGAGACGCGTTGGCCCACCTGCAAAGCAGCATCTACCACAGTACCAGCCGTTGTTGCCTTCAATTCATACGCGTCAAACAGTGCTTTCGCAGCCGTTAAAGATGTCTCGGCTGTTTTCAAACGCATCTGAGCAGCTTCTGTGAGGTCTGGATTAATCCCATCACCACTTTCCAACTGTTCCAAAACCGCCTTTGCCAACTCTAACTGGGCCACAGCGACTGTTAAGGCAGCCTGATTCTCTTCCGAGGCTTCATCATCAATCTTTTCTTGGGCTTCTTCTACCTGGTTTTCTGCATTCAGCACCGCCAGACGCTGTTGAGCGAGTGCCAGATCCGCCGATTCGGGCAAAGTCGCCAATGCTTGTTGAGCCAAAAGCAGTTCTTGTTCCGCTCGCGCCAGCGTCAAGTTCACATCCGCCGGGATGGCCAACCGAGCCAATACCTGTCCCCATTCCACCTGCTGTCCATCATCGACTAGAATTTCTTCCACCTGGCCAGAGATGCCAAAGGATTGATCCAGTGAACTGGATGGAACAAGTTCTCCCTCAAAAATCCGAACCATAGGCTGCGATTCGGTTATATCTGTTTCCGCAGTGGAAGCAGTAGTAGAGCTACAAGCCGACAAAACCAACACCGATATCATCAAAGCAATGAATAACGAAATTTTCTTCATCTTTACATTCCTCTCCTGAAATTAGTCTTCACCTGGACCAACCGGCCCCTCAAAATCTTGATCCCAACGCGTAGACAATACGCCACTCAACAACAAATCCAGCGGCGGATGATCCGCAATATGGTCATAATAATAGGGTAGCAAGATTCGACCTTCCTTGCTAATCAGGAATGTGCCTGACATCTGCATGGCATCCTGACCGGCTGGCGGTGGTTCCACCTTGTAGCCCTTTTTGCCTGCCTCAGAAATGCTCTTCCAGACTTTTGGATTAAAGAAAGTCTGAAATAAGTTGCCTCGTTCCAGTCCATACGCCTCATAAGCCTTGCGCTCCTGATCGGAAAGGCACATCAGCCCTGGCGCAAAATCTTTTGCAAAATCTGCTGTGGCTTGAGGAGTCCCTTGCATAATGATCGCGATTGCTAGCCCCGCCGCCTCGATGCGCTCTCGACCAGCAACAATCTCATCCAACATTTCCTTGCACTGCGTGCAGCCAAAATGGCGGGTGAAGGCAAGCAATAACGGGCGTTCAGCCCACAAGCTGGATAATTGAACAGGTTCTCCAGCAGTATTGAGCAGCGTCACGTCAGGGGCGCTGCGGTTGAAGGACAGTTGTGTGTTTTTTTTCATCATTTTCTCGCTATTCCATTCCCTGATGTTGATTCACATAGACTTCGATCCAGTCTGCGATAGGAAATCCCACAGCAGGCATTTCATCTCGGATCATTTGGGCGTAAGTGTTCAAGTAAGGCATAATGCGATCTTTTCCGACATGGCGGTTGGAAAGCAAACTGTGAACCCATCCCATATCCGCCAGCATATATCCCAAATCTCCCAATTCCATCGCTGACAAGATTCCATCACCGAAAAATTTGTTAGCATCAGTCAAAAAATTGGTCGGCCAGTTATTCTTCGTCAATTCCGCCTCCACCGCTCCCTCAATTTTTGCCCGCCTTTCTTGGAAAAGGCGAATTGTTTCTGTGAAGCGCAGGCTTCGTTCAACCCGAATCAGCTCGAGAGAAGCACCAACAAGAAGCTGCTCTACGCGCACCAGTGCTTCTGGAATATCTTCACCCAAAAAGTGAGCCGGGATTCGTCCTCGCAAGCGAGGCTCACGATTGAAGATGAGCCCGCCGTAAGCGAGCTTCCAATCCTTTAGTTGCAGAGCGGTCGATTGCAGCGACGCAGCAGAATTTAGATGCTGGGCAGATAGAACAATCAAGTCCGGACGGACCGCTTCTGCGGTTTCGCCCATCTGTTCCGCAGGGATGTTCGCCCCCAAGTAGACTACTCTCAAGCCCCTCCAACGAAGGAATAGTGTAATCATCAAGACCGGAAAGGTGTGCCACTCCCCACTTGGACATCCCACCAGCACAGTCTTATCCCGGCTCGGCAGCGGAGCCGCCAAGATCAGTGCTTCTACTCTTCGAACTGCCTGTGCCGTGGCGAAGTGTTCCTGCTGAACAGATGCTTTACCCTCAAACCAATACTGTCCGATGGTGTGTAAACCTTGCTGAAGCATGGCCGTGCAAACCGTTTCCACTGGGTATAAAGCAAAAGCATGGTTGAGCACCTCTTCTGCTCGAATACCGTCAAAGCTCAGGCATGCTTCAAGCCAGCGATCTCGAAGAACATCGATTCGAGTGTCGGTCACCGGCGATTTATCTAAGGCCGCTGCTTGATATTCTATGAGTGGGTCTCGGCCTGCCGCAAGCAGTTCCCGCCACAAACTGACCGCTCGGCTGATACTGAGACCTTCTTCTTGGCGAGCCATCAACCACTTCACGGCTTCAATGTCGTGCTGGGAATATAACCGGTGACCGCCCTTTGAACGTTGCGGCATCGGCAGACCATATCGTCTCTCCCAAGCCCGTACAAGGTCAGCTCCAATTCCGGTCTCCTTCAAAAGTACACTCAAGTTATAGATAGGCGACTGGCTAATCATTCACTCTATTCCTTACTCTAATATCTTGTCTACATTGTACAGCCTTGTCCAGAATTTGTCAATATAATTCGACAATATATTGACAATACATAGACTTCCTGATATGATCAATATAGTAAGAAATAACCGAGGAGCGTCTACTAATAAAGGACAAAGGATGAAAGTTGTAATTCTTGGAGGAACTGGTTTAATTGGCGCTGCCCTGTCTCAAGATCTAGTTAATGACGGGCACGAGGTTTTCGTTCTTACACGCCGACCTGCTGAACAGCCCCAACGGCCCAATGGCCCCCACTTTGTTTTGTGGGATGGACGCAGCGCTCAAGGTTGGAGCCATCTAGCGGACAACGCAGATGCCATCGTCAACCTGGCCGGTGAAAACCTTTCCGCTGGACGCTGGACCCCGGAAAGAAAACAGCGCATCATCGACAGTCGGGTGAAGGCCGGCGCCGCCGTGGTTGAAGCTGTTCGGTTGGCAACGGTCAAACCACGCATGGTGCTGCAGGTATCAGGTATCGGCGCGTATGGAATGAGCCGCACAGAGACGTTTGATGAATCCTCACCATTTGGAAAGGATTTCCTCTCTGCGGTGACCCAGGTTTGGGAAGCCAGCACTCAGAGCGTCGAAGCCCAAGGTGTTCGCCGGGCAATCGCCCGAACTGGTGTAGTTTTAAGTACCGCTGGAGGGGCCTTTCCACGGATGGTTCTCCCCTTTAAGTTCTTTGTAGGGGGACCACTCGGCAGTGGAAAACAATGGTTATCTTGGATCCATTTGGATGATCAGATTCGCGCCTTACGCTTCTTAATTGAATCGCCCCAAGCACAGGGGTTGTACAACCTTTCAGCCACTCCGGTCACCAACCTTGAATTTTCCAAGTCCCTGGGAAAGATCATGCGCAGACCGGCTTTCTTCCCTGTGCCTGCCTTCGCCATTCGTCTGCTCTTTGGCGAAATGGGCGATCTGGTTCTGGAAGGGCAAAAAGCCGTTGCCCGCCGGCTCTCCGATGCGGGCTTCCGCTTCCACTACCCCGACCTCGAAAGCGCACTGAAACAATTATTGAAGCAGTAACTGCTACACGCAGCCCTGGAATTACTTCTCGTTTGGAGGAGGATAAGATGAAGGATATCGTACGACAAATCGCAGTCATATTTTCGGTGCTTGGCACCATCGTAGTGAACACTCTCGCCAACACACTGCCTATCAACGGGCTCAACACGGGTGAAATTTCAGATCGATTCCAGGTATATTTTGTGCCTGCTGGGTATGTGTTCTCTATTTGGGGGTTAATTTATATCGGTCTGATTGTGTTCGCCATCTATCAGGCCTTACCTGCCCAACGAGAACACCCGCGGTTGCGCGCCACAGGCTGGTGGATTGTCCTCGGAGGACTGGCCAATATTGCCTGGATATTCCTCTGGCACTACGAACAGTTCCCTTTGACCCTGATCGCCATGCTCGCTCTACTCGCTACGCTCATAGTCACCTACCTGGGTTTTGGTGTTGGCCGGGCGCGCGTCTCCATATCAGAACGTCTGGCGGCGCACTTACCCTTTAGCATTTATCTTGGTTGGATTACGGTTGCCACAGTTGCCAATGTGACCTCGCTCCTCGACTATCTGCAATGGGACGGTTTTGGCATTGCTCCAGAAATTTGGATGGGGATTGTGCTCGTGGCAGTTCTCGCCATCGCCAGCGCCATGAACTTCACCCGTCGCGACATTGCTTACACCCTTGTCATTTTATGGGCACTGGTAGGCATCGGGGTCAAACATGCTTCTGTGTCCGCGGTGGCAATCCCCACCTGGATCACCTTTGGCCTGGTTGCCGCCACGCTGGTTTTAGCCTTCTTAATCCGCCAATCGGAGAAACCGCAACTAGCTGCCCGCTAACCGCCACTAATCAACCCATCCATTTTGAAAAGAGGTTCTTATGCCAAGAGTAGCGCTCAACACCCCAGCCCCTCAGTTCACTCTGAATGATTTTCAGGGTACGCCTGTCCGCCTTTCTGATTTCCAAGGCAAGGCCAATGTTTTGCTGGTTTTCAACCGAGGATTCGCCTGACCGTTCTGCCAAAAGCACATGGCGCAGTTGCGCCAAGACTTTGCTGAGTTTGAAAAGCGGAATACAAAGGTGGTCATTGTTGGACCTGAAGACGCAACCGCGTTCATTGATTACTGGAAAAACAACGATCTACCCTTCATCGGGCTCCCTGATCCCAAAGCCAGTGTTCTAAAGCTGTACGGGCAGGAAGTTAACCTGTTCAAGCTCGGGCGCATGCCGGCTCAGGTGTTAATTGACCAATCTGGTCAAGTGCGTTTTGTTCACTACGGTCATTCCATGTCCGATATTCCTGAAAACCGGGAAATCCTGGACCTGATCGATAGCCTTTAAAATAAAACGAGGTTACAATGAATATAGTAATGATCCTGAAAATCATTGCCGCGCTGGCTACGGTTGCGACTGGCTTACTGGCACTGGTCAAACCTACTGCCGTCTACGGATTCACCGGACTAACCGCTGACGGCGTCCGGGGCATTTCCGAAATCCGCTCGATATTTGGGGGCTTATTCATTGCTTTAGGCATCGCTCCCTTTATCTTCGGGGCAACGGCATACCAGGTGTTGGGGTTTGGTTATTTGATCATCGCGGCAGCAAGACTGGTATCGATCATCATCGATAAATCCTTCGCTTCGTCCAACTTGATCAGCCTGGGTATTGAGATTGTGTTTGGCATCATCTTGCTCTTAAGGACAAAGCCATGAGCGTACGAATTGTGACAGATAGCACCTGTGATCTACCGGCAGATATCATCGCGAAATACGGTATTCGCGTGATCCCACTATATATCCGCGTCGGGTCTAAAGACTATCTGGATGGTGTGGATATGAGTCGGGAAGAGTTTTATGAAAAGCTGCCTACATTCAGCGATCACCCGAGCACTGCTGTTCCATCACCGATCAAATTCCACTCTGTATACGACTCCCTGGTCGATGAAGGCGCAACGGAAGTGCTCTCCATCCACATTTCCAGGTCCTTGAGCGCCACTCCAGACGTAGCCCGCACGGCAGCCTCCGAAACTACCTCCGTTCCGGTCACCGTATTCGACTCGGGCCAGCTCAGCATGGGAACTGGTTTCATGGTTTACCAAGCCGCGCTGCTGGCCGAAAAGGGCTACAACGCTGCCCAAATTGTCACCGAGCTCGAATTATTCCGAAAACGCACACATGTGGCCGCCCTATTGGATACCTTGCTCTATCTGCGCCGCAGTGGTCGGATGAGCCACGTCATGTCTACGATTGGGGAGATCTTGCAAATCAAGCCCATCCTCAAAATGTATGATGGCGTGTCTGGAGCAGAGCGAGTCCGCACCCGCAAGAACGGCCTGGCCCGACTGATTGCCATGATCCGGGAATCCGGTCCATTTGAGCGAATCGCGTTTCTCCATTCCAACGCGCTCAATGAGGCCAAAGCTTTGCAAGCCGCTGTAAAAGACTTGCTTCCAGACACCGAGGTTTGGTTTGGGGTCATCAATCCCGTCTTGGGCAGCCACATCGGCACAGGCGTGGTGGGGTTTGCAGGCGTCTCAAAAAAGTAGGAGAACATCGCATGTCATTCCTTGAAGTGTACGCGATCGGGCTCGGTGTCATCCTTGTCGTGATGACCTTCCTCTGGCTGCTCAGTCTGAGTATCAAGAACTCCAGCATCGTGGATATCTTCTGGGGCACAGGATTTGTAATCGCCAATTGGGTGTACTTTTTCCTGACCCCAGATGGGGCCGCTCCGCGCAAACTGCTCATCGGCCTACTGGTCACGATCTGGGGGCTGCGCCTGTCCATTCATATCTTGCTGCGCAACTGGGGCAAGCCCGAAGACTTCCGATACCAAAAATTCCGCAAAGATGCCGGTCCTAAGTACTGGTGGAAAAGCTACTTCCAGGTTTTTGTTCTGCAAGGCGTCTTCATGTGGATCATTTCCGCGCCCTTACTGGCGGCCCAACGCGGGCCTCTGCCCGAATCACTGATAGCGCTAGATTACCTTGGTCTGGCGATTTGGTTGATTGGCTTCTTTTTCGAGGCGGTTGGAGATGTTCAGCTTGCTCGCTTCAAAGCCAACCCCGCCAACAAAGGCAAGGTGTTGGATCAAGGCGTGTGGAAATACACCCGGCACCCCAACTATTTCGGCGACTCAGCCCAATGGTGGGGTTTCTACTTGATTGCGGCAGCCGCTGGCGGCTGGTGGACTCTCTTCAGCCCAGTTTTCATGACCCTTCTCCTGCTGCGGGTGTCGGGCGTTGCGCTGCTGGAAAAGACCCTCGAAACACGCCCTGGCTACAAAGAGTACATCGAACGAACCAGCGCCTTCGTGCCCTGGTTCCCGCGCAATAGAAAATAAGATCCTTCCAAACCAAAAAGAACCGGTAGCGTATTATCTACCGGTTCTTTTTGGTTCCAACTGGATTATTTCTTACCGATGGGAAGGTTCAAGCCCATGCGGCGGAGAATATTGCTGCGCGTAAACTGGTGTCGCAGAACTCCGGCTACATGCAGCACAACCAGCGCCAGCAACAGCCGGGTCATCAAGAAATGCCCCTGGATCGTCGGTACTGTGCGGTCCAGGGTTGCAGGATCGGCAGTGAAAGCGGTAGTACCGTTGAGCGCAAAGGTGCCCATACCGCTCACTCCAATCCCCAGAAGGACGATGTAGATGCCCCATTGGATGACTCCGTGCAGCACGATGTTCCATTTTTCAGTCATGCCTTCGGGGGTTGGCTGAGGACTTCGCAGGCGGATCACGATACGCACCAGAGTGACCAGGACAATGAGAATGCCGATGGTTCCATGCACACGATACATCAACATTTTTTGAGGATTGCCGTCGTCAAAGCCAGCCATCACGGTACCGGCCAGCCCCAAGGCCACCAGCAGGAACATACTTCCCCAATGCAGCCACTTTGAAAGTGTTGTAAACTCGAAATTACTGGAATGCGTTCTTCCCATATAACCCTCTTTTTTGCTAATTGTGATCCAATTACGTTGTTATAAGTATACCAGGAACCTTCCATAGAATATTTCTAGTTTGCGGCGATTTCTCCCTTGCATAAGGTTTCTGCGCCATGCCGGTCACTGATAAACCAATCCATCCAGTGCATAGAATTCACGCGAACAACAAGGTACAATAGCAAGGAAAAGCAAATTTCCCTAGAATGTGTTTGTCTGATTATTTCTTGCCCTTTGCGAACGAGCGTTTCCCCCATCATTCCCAAGGAGTATCCCGTGAGCCAATCCATCCGAGAACTGCATGGCGAAGATATGCTGGAAACGATCTTCGCCATGAACCAATACGCTTTTCACAGCTCTCCTCCCTTCCAGAACAAAGAAGAGTGGATGGCAATCGTTCGCGAACGCAGAGGAGTCACATGCCACGCCGCTTGCGAAGATGACCAGGTAGCCTCCATCGCCGTCAGCACGGTGATGACCCAGAATGTTCGCGGGGCGCTGTATTCCGCATCTGGCGTTTGGGGCGTCTCTACTCACCCTTGGGCGCGCCGGAAAGGATTGTGCCGAAAAGCGGTTGCCAGCCTGCTCTCAGCAGAACGAGAGAAAGGAATGGCGTTTTCCAACCTGTACCCTTTTCGCGAGTCTTTTTATGAGCGTCTCGGATACGTCTCGTATCCTTTAGGGAAAATCGCCAAGTTCGCGCCGTCTTCTCTGTCGCCTTTATTGAAAGCGGATTTTCCCGGAACAATCGAGCAACTCCTCATCGGCCCTGCCTACGCTACATACCGGAATTACCTGGCTGAATTGAGAAAAACACTACACGGGATGGCTTTCTTTGATTTTGGCGATCAGAAAGCCGCCGATCGCAATCAATCCTGGGTTGCTTTGGCAAAATTTGACGGACGGGTCGAAGGAGTCATGCTCTATCGCATGCAAGGTGATGAGCCCACCCGGTTCAATTTCATCGCATCGCGCTTTTATTACCACACCACCCGGGCACGGTACCTGCTCTTGAATTGGATTGCCCGGCACGTTGATCAGGCCGACCGCGCCGAAATCTGGCTGGCCCCAGGCGAAATTCCAGAATTGTGGATGTCCGATTTCCAAGTCAAGATCGAGTCTCCTACTCGCGCGCCGATGAGCCGAATTCTGGATGTTGCCAAGATCGGCGGCATGCAGGTCGGACCGGGTCACTTTACAGCCAAAATCAGCGACCCGATCTGTCCTTGGAACGAAGGGGCTTGGCGGTTCGAAAGCCTGGATGGAAGATTGGAAGTATCTCGCAGCGGAGAAGCCGATTGCGAGCTATCGATCCAAGGGCTCACTGGCCTGGTGATGGGCACGCATGATCCCGAGGATTACGCTTTTCGCGGATGGGGACAACCCAACACAGAAACATGCACGATCATGCGGGAAATGTTCCCCAGACAGATCCCCCACATGCATGAGATTTTTTGATCCTCACTGTCAACGGGTCAATTGGAGGAAACGATGGACAGAGACGGTTTTCGCGCCATGTTATTGGACCGGAACACGCCACCGGAAAAACTGGATATCGCTATCGCAATTGCTGAGCGCTTTGAGCAATTTGCCACCAAAAAAGGTGGGCTTTCTCCCGAGATTGCCTGGGCATTTTCAAGAACCCTCATCGCCAACGGCGAAAATACCGAAGAAAACCTCATCTACCTGACCCGATACGGTTATTTTCTGAAAAACTACCCAGTTTTCGTAGCTTTCATTGAATTACTGGACGGCGCTGAAGCGCAAGAGAACTTGTACAAGAAAGTTGGCGATCTGCACGGAGACCCGTGTGGTTTGTAATCCCAACGAATTACTTATCGTCCGGGTTTGGACAGCCACAGAGGTCTTGTGATGGTCAGATCGTCACCATCAGCCGCGCTCAAGGCTCGCTGACCTTCCCAGCCAACTTCCAGCTCGTGGCGGCCCAGAATCCATGCCCGTGTGGTTATTAATCACAACGAGTTATTGATTGTCCGAGTCTGGTCGCCGATCGAGGTGGGGTGAGGGCATACCTGCTAGGCAAGTCTAAAGAAAAGTTTCTTTTTTGCTATACGCAGCACCTTAGACCAACTAAAGGGTCAGTTCTCAGATGGTTAGCAAATGGCTGATCTATCGTTTTCTTTTCGCATATTTGAAAACCGAATAAAGAAGAATCAAACCTATCCCACCTATTAGAAGAATGGTTATGTTTCTATTCTGTGTTGTTATGTCCACCTGATAGCTCGAAGCCTGTGGAGTAGCTACTCGGGTGGCTATTATAGATGGAGACAGTTGAGGTGTTGGCGAAGGTGACATTTTTGATGGCAATTGACTGGGCGTCGGGGAAGGGGGTAAAGTGGGCTTCACTACAAATCGATATATGTACACCTTCCCCTGACGATCAGATCCAAAGGCCCAGGCATCATTCTCGCTAATGGTCTTAACGGAATTTAACGTTAAGTCCTTCTCGATTGGGTATGGAGACCATTCATTGCCGTTCCATTGTAATAGCACGGCCTTTCCCTCATCAAGAATTGGCCCTCCTACCGCCCAACCAAAATCCGGATTCAACATCGAAACAGAATAGATGGCATATTCTTCGTCTCCTTTGAATTGTTCTTTCCAATTGAGGCCGTTCCAATGATAAATGGCGCCATTCCTATCCTTCCCACTATCTCCAAACAACCAGATGTTGTTTGTGTCAAGTGCAGTGAGATCATTCATATACAAATCAAATCTGTTACCGTTCTCATCAAAAACTTCATTCCACCTATCTCCGTTCCAATGATAAAGGTGATTTGATTCTGCCGCCAACCAGCCGTCCTTTTCAGAGAACACATGGATACCTGTTATCGGATAATCCTGCATGGGTACACCAGGTGGGGTGACCGATTGCCAATGGTCACCATCCCATTGAAAGAAGAAACGATGGCAAAGGTAGTTGTCACCCACTCCCCCACAAAGACCTCCGACTGCCCATCCTTGATCTGGCGACAAAAAGAATATATCGTTAAATTCAAGCGTCGGACCTTTTGTCCAATTCAGTTGAGGAAAATCGGGCGCCATTTCTTCCGTCCAGATTGCATCTTTCCAATGAAAAAATTTCAATGAATAGCTCTCAGAATACCCTATCCCCCATGCCTCATCCGGGCTAAGGATATTCAGTTGAAGAAGCCGAGAATATCTGCAAGCCATGAGTGTCTGACGTTCCATATAGTAAAGCGTAGCCCCCTCACCATAAAACCATCCTTCTTTCGGTACGATTGATTTGCAGTCTGGGATAATTTCATAG
The DNA here is from genome assembly GCA_964403875.1 of uncultured Anaerolinea sp. Classification (GTDB taxonomy): domain Bacteria; phylum Chloroflexota; class Anaerolineae; order Anaerolineales; family Anaerolineaceae; genus Anaerolinea. Next base: position 115,553 of record CAYOHX010000002.1, read on the forward strand.
TCAGACTCGTACTGTAAAACCCACTCTCCCCCAAAGTTTTTCTGCTCAGACACAGGGCTGATCGCATCGTTAACGTCTCGCCTGGATTGCCAATTAAACAACATCGAGTACCCCAACATAAACGGGAGGATTAAGCTAAGGCCTATTCCGGCAAGCGTGCGTCCATTCAAAATGCTTTTCATAAACATATTTGCTGCTCCCGCCTTTGTCACTGGGACTTCATGTCAATTGATGGGTTGACCAGAATAATCCAATAGCTTGCTATACGGAGAACAGAAATCATGCGGAGGTATTGGATTGGGTAATCCGCCAGGACCTGAAATAAGAACAGGCAGCCCTCCACCGCTAGAGCAATAAGCACCCGACTTATACATATCCCATATTTGATTGACTGGCCCCATTGAGCCCGTATTCTGTACATAACCATAAATCGCATTTCTCAACAGTTCATCTGTTCCCAACAGGGATTTGTCTTTTCCTGAAGCATAGTATTTATTGTGGATGTTTCTATAAAGCAACCTTCCAAACATTGCGATATTCAAGTTCGGCTCGATATAGCTAGCTCCTACAGCTGGCTGCCATAACTCTTGTGAGAACAAACCCCACGACATATCACTCTCATCGTTGAATTTCTTCAAGTCGGCCGGATCGCTCGTGCAAATCAAACACATTCCTCCTAATGCATAGAGTTCCCACCGTACGAATGGGAACACGCCTCTTAATGCGCCTCCTGATTCCTGATCGTACGCAATCGTTCCAACTCCTGTTTCCCTCATTGCAATTGCTTTCAACAAATTTGGATCTAACACCAAGCCATAATCTTTCCCTTCAAGTTTAGCTCTATAGGACCAATAACTAGACCAGCCCGAAATCAGCCGATCATACTTATTGTAATCAGCTTTCTTACCAGAATATTCATCTATAGCCTCAGCCATATCCGTAAGGTAAAACTTATCATTGCATCGGATCACGTGTTTTCCTGCGTTATTGTAATCGTTGACATCACCGCCGTCCCCAAAGTTTTCCTGTATAAGCCACAACATTCTCTTTGTAATGGAGTGATTCTTCCCTCTTTTATAGGCAACTGCAAAATCTAGATCCTCCAACAAGTATCCTCTACCTAGATAGTCTGAAATGTGGCTCATTACATAGTCCTGATAAACTTGCCACGGCATCTTCCCTGTAGGATCCGAATACCTCAATGGATTCGCGTACCCATAGAGCCACGCATTGTACGACATGGGCGCGTACGCATCCCCCGCCCACGTGTCCCGGCTGGAGAAGCGTCCTGTCGAGGATCGCTTATCTTAACCACCCCTACCACCGGTTGGTCTAAAAACCTCCCAGGCGTAGAATGAGGATTATCCAGTCCAAAATTCTGCTGCTCAGGAGGTTCTTTCATGCTATCCGAGATCAACCAATTCGTCAACTGGGTGCGCAGGCGCAACCCCAACGCTCGCACCTGGAAGGACTACCACTACGACTTGCGCCAGTTCGCCGCACAAGTTGGAGACGTGGTACCCGCTGCGGTCACCTTCCGCGAGATCGACCGCTTTGTGGACACCCAGAAATCGCGGGGCTTTCAGCCCACCACCATTAATCGCCGCCTGGCGACCATCATTTCCCTCTACACCTTCCTCGCCGACGAAGATCCCACCCTGGTTTGCCCGGTGCTTCCCCACCGCCATCACCTCCGCGAGCCACAGCGCCTGCCCCGCCCCGTCCAGGAAGACCATCTACGCGCCTTCTTCACTGCCATTGAGATGACGCCAACCCCCAAAGGGGAACCAGATAACCGCCTGCGCGACCGCGCCATGTTCATCCTCATGCTGCGCTGTGGGTTAAGGATCGCGGAAACTGCCCATCTGCTGCTTTCGGACTTGTATCTGGATGAACCCCATCCTCGGCTTGTCGCCCGAGGCAAAGGCTCGCGTGAACGATCGGTGTATCTGTCCCGTCAGGCCGAGCGGGCCCTGCGCCTGTACCTGAGTGAACGACCGACGGTTACCAGCGAATATGTGTTTCTCAGTTATCTGGAGGCCGGGCTGTCGACCACCGCCATTCACAAGCGCCTGATGCGCTACCGCCAGGCAGCCGCGGTATCTCTCACCGCTCATCGGCTGCGCCACAGTTTTGCCAACGATCTGCTCAACGCCGATGTGCCTGTGACCACCATCCAGAAGCTCATGGGCCACCGCTGGTTGGAAACCACCCAGGTATATGTACAGGCTAACGACAAACAGGTTCAGGCCGATTACTATGCCGCCTGCCAGAAGCTGGAGGGTTGGCAATGAATGACACCCCAAAAGCCTTTGTGCACGGCTCTCCCGCCGAAATGTACGATCGGGCGCTGCGCTATGCCCACAACAGCCGCTTGCCGCCCAACATTTCCAAACCACACGCCACCGCCGATTGGCCCGCAGAAAATGTGGCTCTGTTGAAAGAATACTGCGACTGGCTGGCCGAGAGCGGCTACAGCCCCTTTGTGATCCGCACGATTTACCTGCCCATGGCCGGTCATGTGCTGGGCCTGGCTCTCAAGCCTCATCCTCAACTCGACCTGGAACATGACCTCCAGCCCGCATTGGATCTCCTCAAAGCCAAGCAGCTCAGCCCCGGTTGGAACGATGTCTGCCGCTGCTCCGTACTCAAATTCCGCCGCTTTCTGCTTCACCGTCGCGGCCAGATCGAGAGCAAGGTCAAGCCCTACGATCCGGTCGAGCGGTTGGGCGAAGGACTGCCGGATTGGTTGGTGCAGGAGTTAACCCGTTACCAGCATATCCGGCAGCGCAACTGGCGCACCGCCCGGCTGGAACATGCCATTCGCGGCTTCTGGGCCGGTCATGTGCATCTCTGGCATTTCTTGTGCGTGCGCTGCGGGGTCATGGAACTGAGTGATGTGCGGCGATCCCACTTGCAGGATTACATCGGTGAACGCTTGCAGGCGGGCTATGCCGTCACCAGCGTAAATGGCGAGATGCGTAACTTCCACAGCCTGATGGTCTTCCTCCAGGGCCAGGGCTACGCTGTTCCCCAGATGCTGCTGCGTATGTACACCCTCAAAGAACCCGATCCGCTGCCCAAATACTTGACCGATGACCAGGTGCGCTTGCTGCGCGATGAAATGGAGCGTCGGGTGACAACTGCCAAAGGGTTTCACCAGCGACGCGATGCGTTGCTCAATCGGGCAACGTTTTACTTGCTCTGGCAAAGTGGGCTGCGCATTGGGGAGGTGGAAGAATTGCGTCAGGAAGACCTGGACCTTTCCGGGCGCAAACTGACCGTGCGCCAGAGCAAGAACCTGAGGGATCGCACCGTTTGTATGACCGACACCACCGTGCGCGCATTGAAAGACTACTTGACGGTTCGCGGCCCGAGCCCGACCGACCACGTTTTTCTGTACCGCAACCAACCGGTGAGCAAGGACCTGGTGCGTGAACGAATCAAGGCCGCCGGAAAAGCGGTGGGCGTTCACGTCTACCCCCACCGGCTGCGCCATACCGCGGCGACCCAACTGTTGAACGCGGGCTGCCGGATCACCAGTATCCAGAAGTTCCTGGGACATAAAGAACTGAGCACCACCATGATCTATGCCCGGGTGCATGACCAGACGGTCGAGGACGATTATTACCGGGCGATGAGCAGCGTGGAAAAGCGGCTGGAACTATTGGAGCAGCCGGAGGAAAATCAAGAGGCCGTTACGGAGAGGGAACGAGAGCAAGTGTTGGCGCTGACTGCGCCGTTAGCCGAGCCGGACCTGAGCCTGGAAGCGCGCCTGGTCATTGTGGCGCAGATCCGTCTGGTGTTGTTGAAAGAGTATATGACCCAAAGTGCTCCCCCCATATGTGAAAGAAGACAGCCGGAGGTTCATCCGCCGCCTTCTCTCATCGTCTTGGGCCAGCTTTAGTTTATCCGATATCTGTGCTTTTGTTAAGGTGCAAACCATCCGCAAGATCTAAGATCGCCATACCGGGCCTTTATGAGGATAGGGTTTCTGTGAAGCGATAAGTTTCAATTACCGATAATTTCCGATTGGGATGAACCATTTGCAAGTATATTTAGGGTATCCATAGGACTTAAATTTTACCGTAAAGTTTGCACCATCCTTCCCGGCCCAAAGCAGAGTTGCTACTCCGGACCAACTCTCCCCTGCGATGTTATATTCGTCGCCCGGGTACATGTTTCCGAGATCAGTTATGACCGTATAAGGTTTTACCTCATACAGAAGTAAGGGGGCCTGTTCACCCAACCCGGCTGGTGGAGTTGGATCTTTCCCTGAACAGATCACATCCGTGTGAAAGTAATCCCAGGTTGCACCACCAAGGCTATACAATCTCAGCCCGAATACGCACAGAAATGCAATAACTAGTACGATCAAAACCATAGACTGTTTCTTTTTCATTTCTGCCCTCTTATCCAAAATGGTGCTTTCAGTATGGTTCAAAGTGCCACCACTCAGCGAATTCGGCATTCGTGTAATTCACATAATCGGGTGTATTCAGCGGGCGTTGTAGGCCATGGGCATCGGCAATTTTATCAATTTCTGTGTATCCCAGTTGTTTCCAAGCCTCATCCTGTAGGATTCCCATACTAATATCTACCGCTAAACCATACACATGCTTTGAAACCTGTGGATAGGAGGAATTAGGTAAGCGATTAGGATCACCGACTTCATACCCTTCAGCCGCGTAATTTACATCGCGGACAAGTCCAAATGGGGTGAAGATATAGCCTGAAAGTCTTCCTCCCATCTGAATGTCTTCCGCTTGATCAGAAGCGTTCTTTTTCACCAAGTAATCCAGATATCCCATCCATTGCAGGCGCTTTGCTGGATCTAGACGCAAATCCTGAGATAAACAGAATAGAACATCCCATTCTTGCTTGTACCAGACATTGTTATCAAGATCTTTTGACGTTTTACGTAAATCTTCAACAGAAACTATATCGTGCAATATGTGGAATGCGGTACTCCATCTGTGAGCTTCTTCTGGAGATCGTTTCCCAGCCGAGATATGGTTTTCATCGGCTGTTTGAATGAGATAGCCTTTTTCCTCAAGCTCTGTAATCATTCCACAAACGCTCTCTTTTAAACCCTGGGCTACACCAATTAATTTTGCAGAATTTAAACACGTTCGATCAGGTGGCTCTGCTGGCATTTTCCCGGATGGATCGACGAAATTTATCGGTGAATTTCGAACGTACGTGTAACGATTCCAATCTTGGGGTGAGTATGGATCTGGTACAATGGTGTCAGGCTGGATGAACTGGTTAAGATAAGGATCATACCAGCGAGCCACATAGTAGTACAACCCCAATTCCGCCTGCTGCAACTGTCCCGTGTAGCGGTAATCGGAGGGGGTCAGGCCGCTGTTGTAGCGAGTCTCCCCATAAGGCGTATAACGCAGCTCGCTGTTCCAGGTACCGTTGGCGTTGGCGGTCACGCTGGTGCTGCCGAGATGGTCGGAGAGAATCCACTTGAGGTCACCGTTGGTGCGGACAGCGATGGTCTGCCCGGCGGCCTGGTAGAATTTTTGGGTTCTTTCGGTCGTTCCGTTCACTTCTTTATTGTAATGCCGTCCGGGGTAGTAGGTGGTCACACCGTTGACCACAGATTTGACCATGTTGCCATCGGCGGAAAGCGGACAGCTGACTGCGGATCGCTTCTACTTGTACCCCGGGAGGGAACCAAAATATAGGCATAAATACAATCTGACTTACGAATTAACCCTTCCCAAAAAATCGCGCTCCAGGTACTGAATAACCAAAAGGCTCAGGTGATTGGAGCGGAAAACATCTTTTGGACATAAATATGGGGCACTGTATTGTGAACTTCTTAAAGTATAGCATAGCCTGGCTGATGATTTCTGGGGTAGTAGAGGCTATACTCACACCGAGTTGCTCATCATTTGTCCGAGTCTGGTCGCCAGTTGACGTAGCATGACGGCTAAGTCAGTAGCGGCACCGGCCAACCTCGGAATCTTGCTACTCGAGTTCGGCTCGCGCGTGCTGGAGGCGCTGCGCTAGCCGATGGAAGACAAGCTGGGCACCATCAGCCGCGTACAGGGCTCGTTGACCTTCCCGGCCAACTTCCAGCTCCTGGCGGCCAAAAATCCATGCCCGTGTGAGTTTTAACCGCGACGAGTTGTTGATTGCAAGAATTAGAACGCTGGTTGGGATATATAAGGAAAAACAGCACTAGTTAATAAATGTCAGTAGTTTTGCAGATTTAACAATTGGCGCTCAAAACGGGCAGTGCCGGGGCCG